>JBMORR010000001.1:0-4491 GCA_049322595.1 Patescibacteria group bacterium
CCTGTTGCTTCCATTAATCTATTCAAAACAAACTGTGTAATGCTAAAGGCAAAAACAATAATAACCAATCCGATCAAACCGTTGGTTAAAATCTTTTTGGCCGTGCTTATCCTTTCTTCATTCCCCCCGGCTGTCATCCAGACAAAACCACCATACAAAACAATCGCCACAGCAATAATTCCCAAAAATCCAAGAGCTACGCGAATAATCTGGGCGGCGACTACCCGAGGATCTTCCGTTGGTAAAGCAATTTCATTTCCCACTTCATTAACACCAAAATCTTGGGCAAAAATCGCCGTGGAAAATAAAAATGCACCCGTAATCAAAAATAGGGAAAAAAGAAATTTTAAAATTTTTCTTTGGTGTGGTTTCATAGTCTGGCCACACTAAAAATTTATTTATTCAATATCCCAAACACATCCCGCGCCGGTAGCAGTACAACTCGTTCCCCCGGCCGGACCGACTGGTTCATAAAAACAATTCTGATAAATATCTTTAATTCTGTGCGTTGCCCGCGGGAAATATCTAACAAGCCGCTCGTCAACCGCCGCGCCATCAGCGCAGGTCGGGGCCGGAGCGGCCAAATCAGTGCTTTCGATAAAATTCCCGTGGTAAAGTATTGCTTTATGTTTTACTGGCGTCCAGCCGACTGGCCGTGGAGTTGGGATTGTTCCGTCCGCTGCTGTCCCCTCTCCCCCCAAAGTAAACCAGATGGCGCAAGCGTCACGCTCATTATCTTCCAAAATAATGTTGTCAGAATTAAAACTTGTCACGCTCATTAGTTTGCTAAAACGCAATTCAACCGGCGCATCAAGCGGGACATCGCTTTCTCCGGCCGTAGGCTCTATTGCCTCAATTCGCGGCGGGACTAAATCAATCGTATTGTTTGTCGCAAAAATCCAATCATAATTATCGGTCGGCGGCCCCTCGGCCGTTCCATTTCTATTTCCATCTAAAGAATTCCCGACAACATCAGTCGCACCGTCGTATGGAAACTCTGCCTCGGGCGGAGTTGAACTAAGCCGCGCGGCTTTTACATTAACAGAAATATCCGCATCGGCCGGCAAACAATAAACATTTCCTCCACAAGAATTTGTTCCGCAAAGATCATCGCTCGCGAATTCCACGGTTCTATACTGGTTACCAATTGTCCAGGTTCCCGCAACCGGTGCTCCGTCGGCAAAAATTTCAATTTTATTAAAACCTTCGGAAGTTTTTCCGGCCACGGTCGTCGGATCCATGGCTTCATTAAAATTAACTTGAACTAAAATATTTCTAGCATTGGTTGTTCCGTCTCCCGGAATTACGCTTTCAACCTGTGGCGGTGTTACGTCAACAAAAGTACTCACTTCAAAGTCCCAGGCATACCCGTCGCCGAACGCACCGCCGAATGCATCACCTCCGTCAGCTTTTTTTAAACCTGGCTTCAGAGCCACGGTATACCAAATATTTTCCGACGGACTTCCTAAAAGTTCCGCTGGGTCAAAAGTAAAATTCTTTAAATCTGTCGTAAAACCAACTCTTGCCTCGCCTGGTTCCAAATAATTTGGCGTACCACCCGCGCCGGTTTCTCCAAGGAGCGACTGATAAACTCTAATATTTTCACTTTTAATCGGAAAAATTGTTGCCGGAGTAACGGCCACACCCCCGAGTAGATCGTCCGAAACATCTTCAGGCGTATCGTTTGTATCATATCCTTCAATTATTGTTTCAAGATCCATTGCCTCTTTAAAAGTAATGATAATTTTTGTATTTCTGGCAATTCCTGTGCCGCCGCGCGGCGGATAATGACTTTCAATAATACTGTTGCCGAGCGCTCCGCTATAACGCCCAACCGCCGGAGGACCAACGGGTCCGCCTCCGGGCCCTCCCCCTCCAGTCAAAGCCCCGATTAAAGTATTTAAGACGTATTGCGTAATTCCAAATGCCATTAAAATAATAACCAAACCAATTATCCCGTTGGTTAAAATCTTTTTGGCGGTGGCAATTTTTTCTTCATTCCCAGCCGAGGTCATCCAAACAAATCCGCCGTATAAAACAATACCCAGGGCAATAACTCCCAAAAACCCGAGAGCCACTCTTACAATTCTCGCGGCAATAACCCGAGGGTCACCTTCCACTAAAGCTACTTCATTACCAACCTCATTCAGGCCAAAATCTTGGGCGAGAACAACTTGAACAAACAAAAGACCGGCCGCGAGGACGGCTAAGCAAGATAATATCTTTAACGCTTTTTTAACTTGCATGTGCGGCAAAGTTAAATTTCTAATTTTTGCGTTTTTGTTTTTGTTCTCCCGCCTCATCGGCGGTATTCTCTATTTTTGTTCCAAAAATCCTTTTACTATTTTACTTACCGCATCCCCGCTCGCCTGTCCGCCAGCCGCTTTCATCACCGCGCCCATCACTTTTCCAAAATCCCCAGGACCCGACGCCCCGAGCTCCCCTATTTTTTCTTCTACAATTTTTCTTAATTCTTCCTCGGGAAGTTCTGCCGGAAGATATTTTGTCAAAATATCCAATTCAGCTTTTTCTTTTGACGCCAAATCCCCCCGATCGCCTTTTTCATATTCGGTAATAGAATCTTTATGCTTTTTAACTTCCGAATTAATCACCTTAATAACATCTTCGTCGGAAAATTCTTTTCTACCGCCGGCGATTTCCGCGTTTAAAATTGCAGCTCGAAGCATGCCGAGGGTCGAAACCACGGCTTCACTTTTCTCTTTACGAGCAGTGACCAGGTCTTTTTCGATTTGCTCTTTTAAATTCATTTTGAAGAAAAATTTACCTTCTGAATTTATTTCTTGTATCAAACTCCTCTTTGAGCTTGCCGATCTTTTTTAAGTACTCTCGCTTTTTCTTGATCTCTTCCCGGCGTAAAGCTGAAGCGCGTTGCAAATTGCGGCTCTTCCCCGAAGTATGGAATCTGATTTTTTTTGCCTGTAATAATTTTCCGCTTTGCTGAACTCGGCGGGAAAATCTTCTCATCATGCTTTCAAAGGTTTCTCCTCTTTTTCTTTTTACTTCTTGACCCATTCTTTCACCTCACTTTCTTAAGATTATATTATTATATGATAAATTTAATTATTTCGCCACACCATTTGTTAATTTTTTCTTCATCTCTTGGACAATTTTAACAAAGTCTACAATTTCCTGAGAACCGCCCTCCATATCCCTGATAATAATTGTCCCATCAAGAACTTCTTTTTGTCCCAAAAGCAAAGCGTAGCGCGCCCCAAGCTTATTGGCAATTTCAAGTTGTTTTTTCAAACCTTCCTTAGTCAAACCATGAGTGATATAAAAACCGGCACGGCGTAAATCTTCAATCAAAGCAAAGCTTTTTTTTCTGGCTTGCTCGCCAAGCTGCGCTAAAAAAATATCTGGGGCAGCAAGCGGAGGAATTTCAACATTATTTTCTTTTATTTTCAAAATTAATCGTTCCACGCCAAGCGCCACGCCGCAAGCCGGAGTCGGGCGACCGCCTAAAATTTCTACCAAATTATCATATCTCCCTCCCCCACCCAAGGCTTCTGATTTTTGGCCCGTCGCTACGTTTTCTTCCGAGAAAAATTCAAAAACCGTTTTAGTATAATAATCAAGACCACGCACGAGATATGGATTTAGATTATATGGTACGGCAGCATCATCAAGATATTCCAAAACCTGAACAAAATGATTTTTACAATCATCACAAAGATAATCAACAATTTGCGGCGCCCCTTCTTTAAGAGAATCACAACCCGCTTCCTTACAATCCAAAATGCGGAGAGGATTTTTAACCAATCTCTTTTTGCATTCCTCACAAAGAGAGCTTCGCCGATCGCGATAATAATTTACTAATTTATTTTTATAAGACTCGCGACACTTGGAACAGCCTATACTATTTATTTGAACATTTGTCTTTAATCCCAAAGACTGGATTAGATTGTAAGTTAGAAAAATTATTTCGGCATCAATAACCGCGTTGCCGTCACCCAAAGATTCAAAACCAAACTGATGGAAAGATCGAAGACGACCGGCTTGCGGACGCTCATGACGAAACATCGGACCGTAATAAAAAAACTTAACCGGCTGAGGGAGATTAATCATACCGTGCTGGACATAGGCCCTTGCGATAGAAGCCGTGGCCTCGGGACGCAAGCAAACATTTTCTCCGCCGCGATCAATAAAAGTAAACATTTCTTTACCAACGATGTCTGTTTCCCCGCCAACAGCTCTGTTAAACAAACCCGTTTCTTCCAAAATCGGCGTTTCAATAAAATCATAGCCGTAATTATTGGAAAAATTTTCCGCCCGGCTTCTGATTAAATGCCAATATTTATATTCTCCGGGCAAAAGATCTTTCATTCCTCGAAGAGTCTGGAAAACTCTTGTCTTCTGGGCCGAGCCACCCTTAACTTTCTTTGGCTTTTTTGCGGCTACCCGGGGTTTTTTTATCTTTTTTTGAATTTTTACTTTTTTCACCATAATTAATTACTGATTATACTCTGGCGT
>JBMORR010000002.1:0-4469 GCA_049322595.1 Patescibacteria group bacterium
AAGAACGTCAGAAAATTCAAAGTCATTAGCATTATAAAAGGTTTAAAAAATAAGGAGTAAGTTAAAAATAATTGTCAATGTTCGACTACGTTTCTTGGTTCCAAAATTTATCTCCGGAAGCAGCGGTAATGATTATTGCCGCGATTCCGATTGCAGAGCTTCGCGCGGCTCTGCCGATTGCGCTTCTAATATATAAAATGCCTTTTTGGTCAGCTTTTTTTTGGTCGTTTTTAGGAAATATGTTTCCGATTTTTTTTATTGTTTTTCTTTTACGTCCAGCGGCAAATTTTTTAATTAAGCACTGGGGTTTAGCTCGGCGCTTTTTTAATTGGTGGTTTGACCGAGTTCGCCGAAAATTTGAAAAAGGCGTTTTAAAGTATGGAATAAATTTGGCGCTCGTACTTTTTGTGGCGATTCCATTACCCATTACTGGCGCGTGGTCCGGGGCCGTGGCTTCTTTTCTTTTCGGGATTCCGCCCCGCCGCGCCTTGATTTTAATCGCAGCGGGCGTTATAATAGCGGGGATTATTGTTGGGATTTTGACAAGCGGAGGAGCGTATATTTTTGGATAAAATATGGATTTTAAAGATAAAAAAATAACAGTGATGGGACTTGGCCTTTTGGGTCGGGGGATTGGCGTTGTTAAATATTTAGCGGGAAAAGGAGCAAAAGTGACCGTTACAGATTTGAAAAGCGCAAAAGACTTGGCCCCGTCAGTTTTAGAAATAAAAAAAATTTTAAAAAATAGAAAAGGAGCGCGTCCAGTTAAATTCATTTTAGGGAAACATCGACTGGAAGACTTTAGAAATATAGACGTGGTTTTTAAGGCCGCGGGTGTGCCGCTCGACTCGCCGTTTATTGCCGAAGCGAAAAAAAATGGCGTGCCGGTTTTTATGGATGACGCGCTTTTCGGCCGCGAGGCGGGCTGTAAAATTATTGGCATTACCGGAACGCGGGGAAAAACTACAACTTCAAATTTAGTTTTCGAGATTGCCAAGGCGACTGGTAAAAAATCATTTTTTGGCGGAAATGTCCGCGGGATGGCAACGTTGCCACTTTTGGAAAAAGTTAAAAAAAATGATTTAGTAGTTTTAGAATTATCAAGTTGGCAATTGCAAGGTTGGCGAGACCTGAAAATCAGTCCGGAAATTTCCGTGGTGACAAATATTTATCCAGATCATCAGAATTATTATAAAAACAGCATGGCAAAGTATGTTCGCGATAAAGAAGCGATTTTTTTCAATCAAAAAAAGAATGATTATTTGGTGATCAATAAAAACTGCGCGTGGTGTAGAAAAATAGTCAAAAAGTCAAAGGGCAAGGTGATTTGGTTCAAGAAAAATGATGTGCCAAAAAATTGGAAATTGAAAATTTTGGGCGAACATAATTTAGAAAACATTGCGGCGGCAGTGGCAGTCGGGAAAATTTTAGGATTGCCGGCGGTGAAAATTAAAAAAGTAGTGGAAAGTTTCCGCGGCGTACCAGGTCGGTTGGAATTTGTTCGCGAAGTCCGCGGTGTAAAATTTTATAATGACACAACCGCAACCATGCCCGAAGCGACGATTGCGGCACTCCGGGCGATTGGCGGGAAAAATATTATTCTGATCTGCGGCGGAGCGGATAAAAATTTGGATTTTAAAAAATTGACCCCGGAAATTAAGAGATATACCAAAGCGTTAGTGCTTTTGGATGGCACGGCTACGCCAAAGTTGAATCATGAATTAGGAATTACGAATTATGAATTGCCGATTGTGATTGTGAAAAATATGAAAAAGGCCGTGGCGATTGCGCGAAAATTCGCTACTCGTGGCGACACTGTGCTTTTGTCTCCATCTGCCGCGAGTTTTGGAATGTTTAAAAATGAGTTTGATAGGGGAGACCAATTTTTGAAAGAAGTTAAAAAGATAAAATGAATTTTAAAGAATTAATCAAAAAATTTATTCCCGGATTTTTACTCCGTTTTTATCATAAGACTTTGGCGCTCACGGCGAATATTGTTTATGGTTTTCCATCAAATAAAATGGTGGTAATCGGCGTAACTGGGACGAACGGTAAATCAACGACAGTACATTTGATCGCCAAAATGTTTGAAGGCGTGGGATTTAAGATTGGCGCGACCTCTACAGTTGGTTTTAAAATCGCCGGCGAAGAAGACTTGAATAAAAAAAAGATGACCATGCTCGGTCGGTTTGCTTTGCAAAAAATGTTGCGGAAAATGGTTCGCGCCGGATGCAAATATGCAGTGATTGAAACTTCGTCGCAAGGCGTAGAGCAATTTCGTCATTTGGGCGTAAATTACGACGTGGCGGTTTTTACTAATTTAACTCCGGAACATATTGAAGCGCACGGTGGTTTTGAAAATTATAAAAAAGCAAAAGGAAAATTTTTCCAACACTTGACATCGAAGCCGCGAAAGATGATTGATGAGAAAGAAGTGCAAAAAGTGAGTATAGTAAATTTTGATGACGAATACGCAAAATATTTTTCAGAATTTTCGGCGGATAAAAAATATGGATATGGTATAAAAAATCAAACAGATGTTTGGGCGGAAAATATTGAACTTAATCAAAATGGTTCGCGATTCGCGGTGCGCGGCGCGGGATTTAAAATCAATCTGCCCGGAGAATTTAATGTTTATAATGTAATAGCAACAGTATGCGTAGGATTGTCGCAAGGTTTGTCGTTAGAAAATATTTCCAGCGCTCTGGAAAAAGTGCACGGCGTTCCGGGCCGGATGGAATTTATTAATGAAGGACAAAATTTTAAAGTTTTGGTGGATTATGCGCCAGAGCCGGAATCAATGAAACAATTATATAAAACCGTTCACGATTCACGTTTTTTGTTGGAGGGTGGAAAAATAATCCATGTGTTTGGTTCGGCTGGCGGCGGGCGCGATAAATCCCGTCGGCCAATTTTAGGAAAACTTGCCGCGGAAAACGCGGATATTATAATTATTACCAACGAGGACCCATACGACGAAGATCCGGAAGAAATTATAAATCAAGTTGCCGCCGGGGCGACAAAAAAACAAGAAGGCATAAATTTATTTAAAATTTTGGATCGCGGGGAGGCGATTGCCAAAGCATTAAGCTTGGCAAATGAAGGTGATCTCGTGATAATTACAGGCAAGGGTTCAGAACAAGCGATTTGCGTCGCCAACAATAAAAAAATTCCCTGGGACGACAGGGAAAAAATCAGGGAAATTTTGAGAAAAAATAATGGAAGGCATAAATAAAAAAATAAGCCTAAAGGCCGGAGAAGAGGTAATTAGTGTTGTCCGGCATTACGGTTTGACTCTTTTGCCAAAAATTTTGGCCGTGCTTTTACTTTTTGTTTCGCCTTTCTTTTTTATTTTTCCGCTTTTTAAGTGGGGATACTTGGGGGTAGGGATTTTTCTCCTCCCGATTTTACTCGGCGCGTTTTACGCTGCCCGTATTTTTATATTTTGGTATTACAACGCTTTTATTATTACAAACCGAAGAGTGATTGATATTGATCAGCGGGGATTTTTTGAAAGAATTGTTTCTGAGGCAGATTTTTCGGAAATTAAAGATGTTTCCCATCGTCGTAAAGGAATTTGGCAGACAGTTTTTCGTTATGGCGACGTAAAAATTCAAATTTCCGATACAGACATTGGTCTTGGAATAAAAAATGTCCACGCGCCGGAAAATGTTCAGCAGCTTATTTCTGATTTGCTCCATCCGACGCGGCGCAAGCCAGATGGGACTCCAGATTTATCCATCTCTCCGCCGGACAAAGAGGAATTTAAGATTATTAAAGATAATATTTTTGATCTTGACGAAAAACAACTCGAAGAGCTTGACAATTTAATAAGAAATAGAATACGACAAATAAGATTAAAAAGATTGGAAGAGATAAAAAATATTGGTCGGGAAGAAGGGGGTTCGCCCAAAATTAATAAAAATGGTATAATCAGAGAATGAACCATTTTAAACTATGAAGAAAGAATTTAATGCCAAGCGAGCTCTCTCTTCAAAGCTTTTTTTATTTTTAGGTATTATTATTTTGGGTTTTTTAATTTTTTCTTTCGGAAAAAAATTTTTAGAAAGCAGGGAAATTGACAAAGAAATAAGGGAGGCGGGAGAAGAAATAGTAAGACTTGAAACGAAAAATAACGAACTTAAAGATTTTTTGGATTTTTTAAATACAGATGCCTTTTTAGAGCAGGAGGCCAGGCTAAAATTTAATTTACAAAAACCAGGAGAATCAGTCGTAATTATTCCCGACGTGGGCGAAAGGATTAAAGATGATAAAAATAAAGTAGAAATGATCGCCGATGACAGAATGCTCAGCAACCCCAAAAAATGGTGGAATTATTTTTTTAAAACTTAAATATTAAAACTTAAAAAATATGGATTTACATGAAAATCAGGAAAATAAGATAGATATTAAGGAAACCAAGCCGCAATCTACTGTTATGGACGGATCGCCGGAAGGTATTAAAGGGG
>JBMORR010000003.1:0-33018 GCA_049322595.1 Patescibacteria group bacterium
CGAAACTTGTAAAAAATTTATTTATAAACATAAAACCCCGTATTTATTTTGAGGTCTTCTTATTAAAATAAACTTTCCTGTTTTATTTTTTCTTTTTCTTTATCGTCGAACAATCTTACTGTTCCGTAAACCCCATCATACCCAGGCTCAATTTTTACTTTTCCTTCACGATTGCGCCGAATCGCCTCAACAATTTCCGGTAAAGTAATTTTGGCTAATTCTTCGTAAGATAAATCTAAAAGCACCCGAAACTCGCTGCCACCTTTTAAAAGCAAATTTTCATATTCTCGCGTTACAGCTTTTGTTCTCCGCCCAAAAACGCCGAGTGCCTCGGCAATCGCATCATCTAACCCCACTAAACTTTTATAATCAATCGTGCCTTCTGGCCGCCTTCCTTCTGGACGGTCTGCTAATTTTTCCACGCGATTTAAAACACCAACCGTAACTGGTCGCCCGCAAACCGGACATATTCCTTTTCTCTTTCGCGTCTCTTCTGGCGACATTTTTATTTTGCATGCTCGATGTCCATCTACGTGGTACATTCCTTCTTCCGGATAAAATTCAACTGTATATAAAAATTTATTTTTGTCTTTCTCTCGGATGATCCGACAAATCTCATCATAAAAATTTTTTACACCATCATCAATTTCAAAAACATCTGCCTCGCGTCCAATATTTTCCGGGGAATGCGCGTCCGAATGCGAAACTAAAGTTATCTTATCCAACTTTTTCAATCGCCAGTTCATCGGCGGATCTGATGAAAGCCCTGTTTCCACCGCATAAATTTTTGGCGTCAATTCATCAAAACATTCTTCCAGTGACTCAAACCCTGATTTTGATCCAAACACTGCAAACCATGGTGTCCAGGCATGAGCCGGAATTACCATACATCGCTCATCAATTTCCAAAACGATTTCTAAAAGCTTTTTCGCGTCCAATCCTAAAATCGGACGTCCGTCAGAAGCCAATTTTCCGAGTGCTCCTAATTTTTCATTAATTTTTGCTGCGATTTCAAGCGTTGGCGCGAAAATTAAAATATGCAACCTCCGACATTTTCCGCCTTTTGAATAAATGCAGCTTACTTCCGTCGAAATAAAAAAATAAACTGGCTGCGTAGCTTGCTTTTCATCTTCCGCTAATTCATATAAACCGTTTTTTGCCAATTTCAATTTACTCTTTAATTCCGAAAACCATTTTGGATGCGTAAAATCAGCGCAGGAAATAATATCCACTCCTTTTTTCCGGGACCACTCGGCAATAATTTCCGGAACAAGCCTTGGCGAGCAGGCGCGGGAATATTTTGAATGGATATGTAAATCGCTAATATAGCGCATGATTTTAAAAATAAAAATTATTCAGATTTCTCCATTAATGATTGGGCTAAATTTAATTGCTCGGGAGTATTAACCCCCACGGCTTCTGTCGGATCATCTGTAACCAGGGTTTCCACTTTTTGGTTTTCGGAAATCGCTAAATGAACTAAATCTGTAAGATAAAATTCTCCCTGGGCATTATCACAATTTATTTTTGCCAAATTCTCCCAGAGCCAGTCTGACTTAAAACAAAAAAATGATGGATTAACTTCGGAAATCTTCAATTGCTCTTCTGTCGCATCTTTTTTTTCTACAATTGCGACCACTTCCCCCGCTTCATTTCTAACAATACGCCCAAAATCATTAAATGTTCCCCGCCACTCCCCAAAATCAGGAAGTCGCAAAGTAACCATTGTTAACACTGCCTGTTTTTTTTCATGCGCATCAACAAGATTCTTTAAGGTCTCTGGCCGAAGAAATGGCGCATCACCATTGATGACAATAATATTCTCAACGCCGGTTAAATAGCTTTCCGCGCAAGAAACAGCATGAGCTGTTCCAAGCTGCTCTGCTTGCAGAACATAGCTGCAAATTGTCCCTAAATATTTTTTAATAATTTCGGTGCCATATCCAATAATAACAACTGGTCGTTTTGTCACTCCTGATTCCAAAACAGATTCAACCACTCTTTGAATCATCGCCTTTCCCCCAACTTCGCGCAAAACCTTGGGCAAACCACTACCCATCCGCTTGCCTTTGCCCGCCGCCAAAATGACTACTTGGTTCATATATTTTAAAAAACACTTTAAAATAAGATTACCCGAATTACTAAATATTTTCAAGATTTAAAAAAATCGCCTGGAATAACATTTTCAGACGACTTTTTTATTTTTAACCTGAAAACCCGGCACTGTCCTACTTTCCCCAAAAGAGTATCATCGGGGCTGAAGTGCTTAACTTCCGAGTTCGGGATGGGATCGGGTGTGGCCACTTCGCTAGTAGCACCGGGATTTCAAGCTAAAAAAGCTTGAAATATTTTGTATGTTTGAACAATTCTTGTGGTTAGAATCGACCTATTAGTACGGCTCGGCTAAAATCTTTACAGATCTTACACCTACCGCCTATCAACCTTGTATTCTTCAAGGGGTCTAAACGAAATTTAATCTTGAAACCGGCTTCGCGCTTAGATGCTTTCAGCGCTTATCCGTTGCCGAACGTAGCTACCCAGCTATGCCCTTGGTAGAACAACTGGTACACTAGAGGTTCGTCCTTCCCGGTCCTCTCGTACTAGGGAAGAGTTTTCTCAAATTTCCGCGCCCACGACAGATAGGAGACCGAACTGTCTCACGACGTTCTGAACCCAGCTCGCGTACCGCTTTAATTGGCGAACAGCCAAACCCTTGGGACCTTCTCCAGCCCCAGGATGCGATGAGCCGACATCGAGGTGCCAAACCTCCTCGTCGATATGGACTCTTGGAGGAGATCAGCCTGTTATCCCCGGAGTAGCTTTTATCCGTTGAGCTTCGACCATCCTATATTGGATCGTCGGATCACTAAGTTATGCTTTCGCAACTCGGCGACTTGTAAGTCTTCGAGTAAAGCTGGCTTGTGCCTTTACACGTCCAGCCCGGTTTCCATCCGGACTAAGCCAACCTTTGTAAACGCCTCCGTTACCTTTTAGGAGGCAACCGCCCCAGTTAAACTACCCACCAGACACTGTCTCCCAAACCGGATTACGGCCTGAGATTAGAATTAAAATTAAACAAGGGTGGTGTCTCATTGGCGCCTTGCGGCTCCCACCTACACTGAACATGTTTAGTCTTAATCCAATATCAAGTTGTAGTAAAGCTTCACGGGGTCTTTTCGTCTAGCCGTGGGTAAAGGGCATCTTCACCCCTCTTGCAATTTCACCGGGTCCCTCGTTAAGACAGTTCTCAAGTTGTTATGCCATTCGTGCGGGTCGGAACTCACCCGACAAGGGATTTCGCTACCTTAGGACGATTATAGTTATCGCCGGCGTTCATCAGCGCTTAAGTTCAAGGCTGCCCCGCCTTGCGGCGGATGACCTCTCCCCTTAACGTTCTGACACTGGCCAGGCATCAGCCCCTATACGTTGCCTTGCGGCTTTGCAGGGACCTGTGTTTTTGGTAAACAGTCACTTGAGATATTTTTATTGCAGCCCCAATTGCTTGAGGCAAGGCTTATCCCGAAGTTACGCCTAGTTTTTTTGCTTAGTTCCTAAACAAGGGTTCTCCCGTACACCTTAGGCTTCCCGCCTTGTCCACCTGTGTCGGTTTACGGTACGGTCTCCGTACCCTTAGCGTCTATAAGCTTTTCTAGACCCCTACTTTGCAAGAATCGGCTCCACCTTGCGGCTTCACCTATGAACCGTCCACGATAAATCGAAACGGCCCAAGCGCGTAACCAAATCGCTCTCTTACCACATAGAAGTGCACTTACAGACAAAAATACGGAGGTGCAGGAATATTAACCTGCTCTTCCATCGCCTACGCCTTTCGGCCTCAGCTTAGGATCGACTAACCCTGGGTCGATTTGCGTTGCCCAGGAAACCTCGGACTATCGGTGCTCTGAGTTTTCATCAGAGTTTTTGTTACTTATGCCAACATTCTCACTTCTCGAACCTCCACCGTCCCTTACGGGTACGACTTCAACGACTCGAGAAAGCTCCCCTACCGCTCCGCATTGCTGCGGAGCCCGTGCCTTCGGTACCGAATTTAGTCCCAATTATTTTCGACGCAGGAAAACTCGACTAGTGAGCTGTTACGCTTTCTTTAAAGGATGGCTGCTTCTAAGCCAACCTCCTAGTTGTTTGAGTCTTCCCACCACCTTTAACACTTAATTCGGATTTAGGGACCTTAAGCGACGATCTGGGCTGTTTCCCTTTTGACTAATGGAGCTTAGCCCCCACAGTCTGACTCCCGGACTAAAAACCTAGTATTCGGAGTTTGATTGGTGCAATCGACTTTCGCCGAATTGAACCATTCAGTAGCTCTACCCCTAGGCTGTATATCCGAGGCTATACCAAAATATATTTCGGGGAGAACCAGCTATTACCGAGTTCGATTGGAATTTCTCCTCTAGCCACAACTCATCCCCATGTGTTGCACAGCATGTGGGTTCGGGCCTCCATCCGCCTTTCGGCGGACTTCACCCTGGTCATGGCTAGCTCACCCGGTTTCGGGTTTTGTATGCGCGACAAATGCCCTATTAAGGCTCGCTTTCACTTCGGCTTCCTCTCCATGGGAGATTAACCAAGCCACGCACAGCAAACTCGTTGGCTCATTCTTCAATAGGAACGCTGCAACCCTTGCGGGCCGCAACTCCTTGTAAGCGTATGGTTTCAGGTACTTTTCATCGGCCTCACCGGCCTGCTTTTCACCTTTCCCTCACGGTACTTGTTCACTATCGATCACTAAAAAATATTTAGTCTTGGCACATAGTCGTGCCGGATTCCCACGGGATTTCACGAGGCCCGTGGTACTTGAGTCAATAGCAGCAAGGTTACAGCTCCTTTTGAGTACAGGACTTTCACCTTCTCTGGTCCCTGTTTCCACAGGAGTTCTTCTAGGAAAGCTGTCCCGATTGCTCGGGCTTTTCCCTTGCCTGTCTTATTGGGAAGACAACGCGACCGACTCGCGGACCCTTGTTAGCAACGGCCCAAACCTTTAATTAGGGACGACCAGATCGTCTTGCGACTCACTGACCCTTCCCTAAAACACTAACAAGGTTTTCGACTGCTCCCCGTTCGCTCGCCACTACTAGGGGAATATATAGAAATCAATTTACGCCATCGATTCTCCGCGAACGCGAAAAATATTTTGGCGTTTAAATGATCTCTAAAAATTTTTTCTTTTCCTCCGCTTACTGAGATGTTTCACTTCAGCGGGTTGCCTTCGCTACCCTATTTATTCAGATAGCGATGATCCGATCTTCAATCGGACCGGGTTGCCCCATTCGGAAATCCCCGGATCAAAGGTTGCTTGCCACCTCCCCGAGGCTTATCGCAGGCTACTACGTCCTTCATCGTTTTTTAGTGTCTAGGCATCCACCATACGCCCTTATATCTAACCACAAGAATTGTTAAAACATACTTTTTACAATTCTTATCTTATTTTTTGGTTCTCTTTTTTTGATGTTGGGTATACAAGATGCTCTTTTATTCAATTTTCAATGAACAAATTCTTTTTTGTTTCCCGCGGTTCATCCGCTAGACACTGGACAAACAGCGGGAGCAAAAAATAATTTTTTAATTTTTGAAAAAAGGACTAAAAAACCGCCTTTCCGGCGGCATGCAAAAGACCAAAAAATAGGTTAGCCGCTCGGGAACTTAAAAGTTAAAACTTGTTTTACCATATTTTGTCCAATATCAGAGGAAAATCGTCAAAAAGCGTTTATGGATAAAATGTGGACAACTTCCTCCGCTTTTTCTTATTACATTAATATTTTAATACTACTTTAAAAAGCTGTCAAGGGTATTTTATTTATTTAAATTTTAAGTGATAAATTCCATCAAAATCAGCTAACGGAGAAGCAATGAATTCCTCCAGTCTCTCCTTCAAAACCCTACTTGGACCATCATCGGGAAATTCAATTAAAATTTCTTCGAAAATAGTTTTAGCCGCGGCCCAATCTTTTTCTAAGTATAATTCAAAACCGTGTTCAAATCTGTGAAGCAAATTTTTATAACTTTCTTTTTCTCCGATAAACCCTAGCACTTCATAAATTTTTACGCCCTGCATTTTTCCTTTCACGGCAACACAGTCAATCTGGCGCAAAACGAATTTATCCTTTACTGCTTCAGCAGTCGATCCGGAAATAATTATTCCCACTCCGTAAAATTTTGTCAGAGATTCAAGTCGCGAGGCAAGATTAACATTGTCGCCGATAACCGTATAATCAAACCTGTCATCAGAACCTATGTTGCCAACGACTGCTTCGCCAGTATTCAAACCAATCCCAATTTTAATTTCCGGATAATTTAATTTTTTCCACTCTTCGTTTTTTTCTTTTAGCCTCCGCGACATTAAAAGCGCTGTTCTGACAGCTGCTATGGCATGGTTTTCGTGCGGCAGCGGAGCGCCCCAAAAAGCCATAATTGCGTCGCCAATAAATTTATCCACCACTCCGTGATTCTCCAAAATTATATCAGCCATAGCAGTTAAATATTTATTAAGCAGCCCGACTAATCCTTGGGCATCCATTTTTTCCGAAACCGAAGTAAAACCACGGATATCGGAAAAAAGAATTGTTAAGTTTTTTGTCTCTCCGCCCAACTTAACTTTTTCCGGATGAGCTAAAATTTCATTAACCACATCTTTGGCAACATAAAGAGAAAAATACTTTTTCAATTTTCTTTTTTCTTCTCTGATTAAAAGGTAGCGGAGAATAACGCCAAGACCATAAACTAAAATAAAAACAAGCAGTGGATAAAAAATCGGCAAAATTTTTCCCTCGGAAAAAAATATCGCGGCAATAATAAGGTAGATTATAAGATACGGAAGAAATAATGGCAGGGCAAAGCGCAATTTCAAATAGGAAACAGAAAATGCCGCGACTACCGCGATGGCCAAAAAAATTAAAAAAATTATTCTGGGATTATTTATTTCATGCAGCGTTTTGTTTTTTAAAAATGATTCCACCACGTTAGCATGAATTTCTACTCCAGAAACCGGCCTGCCCTCAGAGGGCGGCACAAAATACTCATCATGTAAGTCAGCTGCTTCGGAGCCAACCAAAACAATTTTATCCCGAAATTGTTCCAAGCTTTTCTCGCTTCGGAGAACGTCGACGAAAGAGTATTTTTTAAAAGTATTAGCCGGGCCGAAGAAAAAAATTCTCGCAAGGCCAAATTTGTCCAAAGGATACGCGCGCCCATCAAAAATAATTTCTTGGCTAAATTTTTCTGGCTCTTGAATTTTTATCCTTCCGGCAGTTTCTAAAATTTTCAAAGCAAATGATGCCGACAATTCTTCTTCCGATTTAATCAAGAGAGGAGCGCGGCGGACTGTGCCATCCATATCTGCTATAAAAAGCGAGTGGCCAGTTATATAATTTTCCCTAATTTCCGGAATAGGTAAAAGGGTCTCGCGAAAAGATGGAAATTGCTCGACCTTTAAAGAAATTGCCCCCTCAAAGGGGAAAACCAAATTTTTATACGGCGCAATGGTTTTTAAAAAATCTTCATCGCCAATTCCCTTTTCTGAAAAAGTCACATCGTAACCAATAGCCCTTGCTCCAGCCTCCTCTAACTTTTTTATAAGATCGCCGTGAAAATTTCTCGGCCAAGGCCAAACACCGAGCTCTCGAATTGAGCGATTGTCTATGCTGACAATAACAATTTCGTCTGAAACCGACTCACGCAAAAACAACCGATCAGTCATCTCTAAATCTGCCCAATTTAAAATCTGCCAATGGAAAACGGCAAAAATCAAAAAACTCCCGCCAAACGCGAGCGACACAGCCAAAATCAATTTACTCCAAAACGGATTTTTTGAAAAAAATTTTTTCATCGTGAAGAAAAACTCCGAAAAATCGGAGCCTCTTTTTATTTTTACTGCAATGTTTCTAAACTTGTAACTTGAACATTAACTGTTGCCTCAAAGGTCCCCTCGTTGGAAGAATAGACCCCGCTGACAATTGCCGTGCCGATAGAACCGCTAGAGTAAAACATTCCAGCGTTTACATAACCCATCGGCGCTCCGGTTACCCCTCGACTTACTGTCCAGGAAACGCTACCTGTTACGTCTTTTTTACTCCCGTCGCTCCAAACCGTTTCCGCTATAAGCTTGCTTGAACTTTGGGCGGGAATAGAAACTGGCATAGCGGAAATTTCAAGTCTTGTTATTGTTGGCGCAGGAGGTGGAGGAGGACAATCTGCATCACAGACTCCCGAGCCCTCTCCTAGTTCGCAAACGCCGTCGCCGCAAATTGGCCCCTGTGGTTGGTTGGTATTTGAATTTGCATTGACTGCCGTATTTGTGTTTACGTTCTGCAACCCGCTATTAGTATTTTGTAAATTTAAAGGTTCGATAATAATCTCTTCCATTTTTGGCAAGAGGACCGGCGAGAGTTCTAGTTTTTGTTTAATAAATTCCAATTGTTTCGGCAGAAGTATCCGGTCTAAATAATTTTTGGTTGCCTCTCCATTGGTTCCGTTTTTAAAAGCCTGAACTTCTGCTTTCAAAAAATCGCGATCATAATAATCAGCCCGGCGAACCAATGATGCAATGTCCTGAACATTAGAAATGCTCTTTAGGGCTTGGAGCGCCCTCGTCCTTTCTCCCTCTATCAAAAGCAATCTCGCCGCCAAAAATTTTCTGGTTTCAAAATTTTTTATTTTTTGTTCTCGCGCCGATTTATCAAAAGTTAAAATTGTCGCAATCCTCTCGCCCAATCTTTTCGCTGGATAAAATCTTCCTCCTGGCAACGGACCAATTTGCCGCAAGATATTTTCTTTCCTCCCTTTTATAAATTCTCTAAATTTCCCGTCGCGCAAAAAATTATTTTTAAACCACCTACCCGCTTTCCGTTCTTCGGTAATTTTAAAAATTTCTACTTGCCCTAAGTTTTTTATTTTACGCAAGTCTATCGATAATTCCTCGCCTGTTTTCAAAATCTGATTATCTTCACTTCCGTCCGCCAGGGCGAGTGCAACAGAATTTTCCATCACAGCCACATCAATATCGCCATCTGTATTAGATATATTAAAAATCGTTCCCCGAACAGTCGCCACCACGCCGCCGGCTTCAACCTCAAAATACGCGTCTGGGTGAAGCAGCTCTAAAAGCCGATTCCAAATTTGGCCCTTTTTCAAATTTAATTTTATTTTTGTAAAAAACGGTGTTTCGGAATCTATAAAACTTTCTTCAATTACAACTTCGGAATTTTTATCAAGAGAAACTTCATTTGTATCAAACAAAACTATCCGCGCCAAACCAGTTTCATTGGTCTGTATCGTATCGCCAACTTTTAATTCTATCTCGCCAGTCACTTCTCTAAATTCTTCCTCGCCGAATTTTATAAATACTCCTGGCTCTTCGGGCACAACAACAATTTTTAATTCGCTAAATTCAAGCGGCTTGGCATAAACCTGCACTGCCCAATATGACAACGCTCCAAAAACCAAAATTAAAATAACTAAAACTAGGATAATTTTTTTCATAAATTTGTTTATATAAACAAAAAGAACATTCCAATTTTACCAAAATTAAAGTTTTTCGGCAATAAAAAGCGGGCTGCTATTTCTAGCTCCCGCTGTAGCCGCTCCCCTAGGATTCAGGCTTAGGAAAAGCCTTCAACCCAATGAGAATGACAAAAAACGCGGCGATCATTCCCCCAAATGACCCCTGGATCATCCACCACACGCCACCAAGGTACGCGCCAACAAGAAAGAGCAGGATGCTGCCGGAGAAAGTGAGGAAGCCGACGTCAGCTGCCACGTCGTACCAATCGTGATTCCTTCTCCTGCCGATCTTCCAGAGAATCGTGGCAAGCACTCCGCCAAGCGTGACGGCGCCGGCGGCAAAGCAGTAGGGCAGGCTAAGCCCCACATATGCCGTAAGGAGCGCAGCCAAGAAACTCCCGCCGAAACAAATGAGTATCCGACGAAATGCGTTCCTGGCAAAGCTCATTTTAGCTTGCCTCCTTCCCAGGGTTAACCCTTTCCTCAAGTAAACGGCAGATCTGCCGGGGAAGTTCTCGCTTCTCTTCACAATCGTGATCGCACCCGATTTCCATCATCATCTGACGAAATCTCGGAATGCTCGATGCGGCAATGATCGGGCCGCAGAAGGTCTTACGAATTTCCGGAATCAGGGGCAAAGTGTCTGGCGTCTGCGCCTGGAACGCGGAACGGAGACATCCGTCCAGTACGACGACTCCAATATCCGGATTGCCGACGAAAAGCTCTCTGGCTTCGGCAAGTGTGTGAGCCGAAAGAACGGTCGCTTTTCCTCCGAGCCTCAGCGCAAGAGCCTTCTGCAACATCCTGTCGTCCTCAACTATGAGCACCTTCGGAAGTACTTCTTCGTCCACTCCATCCTCCTTTTTCTCTCCTCCCTTTTTCAGCCGAATTTTTCAGATTATATTAAAATTAATTTTCTGTCAACCCGTTAATGCCCGGTGAAGTGTCCTGACGCTATCCCTAGCCGTGCCCCATCTATCACACACTAATCAAAACCAATAATCTCCTGAATTTTTGAAATACAAAATGGGCGAGGTGGGAGTCGAACCCACAACCCTTGCGGGACATGCTCCTAAGGCATGCGCGTATGCCAATTCCGCCACTCGCCCAAAAATGATATAATATTATCGACTTTATTTTAATTTATTTTTAACAAAAAAACAAGGAGGGGTATGTTTTATAAATCTTTTCGTTTTCTAATCATCTTCTTTGTCTTCACGGGGGGATTTTTTATTTTTGGAAAAAACTCTTTAGCGGCAACAAGTGGTGATGTGGTGATAAACGAAATTATGTGGATGGGCTCGACTGCCTCATCCGCCGACGAATGGATCGAATTAAAAAATACAACTAACTCTGATATTGATCTGAGCGGATGGACAATCGATGGTGCCGGGACAAGCGGAGGTGCAATTACAATCACCGCTTCTTATACCATAATCCCGGCCCACGGATATTTTTTAATTTCCAATTATTCCGAAAATAATGCGAGTTCCAAATTAGATGTCATTCCGAATTTAGTAACAACAAATATTTCTCTTCCTAACACACAATTACTATTAATTTTAAAAGATACAACTGGCGCAGAAATAGATCGCGCTGATGACGGGAGCGGACCTCCGCTTGCTGGCGACAATACAAATAAATATTCCATGGAAAGAAATGATGCGCCTGGCGATGGCTCATTGGCAACAAGCTGGCACACAGCGACGACTTCTAGCGGTTTTGATGCGGGCGCGATTGAAAGAGGCACACCATCGTCTACGACCCCACCGTCTCCCGCCCCATTTTGTGGCGACGGATCCTGCGATGCTGGCGAAGATTGCGATACCTGCCCCGCCGATTGCCCCGCCCCTCCGCCGCCAACAACGGAAATAAATCATGGCGATGTTGTTATTAACGAATTCGTTTCCGATCCGGCCGATGGCGAAGAATGGATTGAGCTTTTTAACAATAAAGGCGCTGATGTCAACTTAACTGGTTGGATATTGGAAGACGGAACTGGAACAATCACTACGCTCTCCGGCGCAATTGCGGCCAACGGATTTTATGTCGCCGAACTATCATCAAGTAAATTAAACAACTCTGGCGATATTATAAAATTAAAAAAACCCGACGGAACAATTATTAATCAGGTTGTTTATGGGGATTGGGATGACGGCAATGTCTCGGATAATGCTCCAAAATCAAATGACCCAAATTCTGTAGCGCGAAAAACTGACGGCAACGATACTGAAAATGACCTTGCTGATTTTTTCGTAACAACAACTTTAACAAAAAATTCCGCAAACATAATTACCGCCCCGCCCGACGAAACAAGCGGTGGCGGTAGCACGCCAACCGAAACCACGCCATCGTCCCCTCCTTCCTGGCCAGTCGGCGCGCTTTTAATAAATGAATTTGTCGCCGACCCAGCCGATGGCGAAGTTGAATGGATTGAATTTTACAACCCTGGCTCGGCGGTAATAAATTTAAACAATTGGACTATTGAAGACGGAAGTGAAACTACGACCGAACTTTCTAGTTCGGTCGGACCTCTTGGATTTTTTGTTTTAGAAAAACTAAAAGGAATTTTAAACAATTCCGGCGACGCGATAATTTTAAAAGATCCGGCTGGAGTTATCATTGACCAAATTTCTTATGGAAATTGGGACGACGGCGATACTTCGGACAATGCGCCGGTCGCGGACGATCCTGATTCTGTTGCCCGAAAAACTGATGGGCAAAACACCACCAATGATTTTAATGATTTTGTTATTACAACTCCCACGCGTGGAACCTCCAACGCCGACGGACTTCAACAAAACATAAACGGCGCTTACTCGCACGACATTATTGTGAACGAAATTTTACCAAATCCAAAGGGTGACGATAGTGATGGAGAATTTATTGAATTAAAAAATATCGGTACAACGAGTATTGATTTAACTGGCTGGAAAATTGGCGACGCAAGTTCAAAAAGATATACAGTCAAAGCAAGCGATTTTACTTCAATAACCTTAAAGCCCAAAGAATTTTTTGTTCTTTATAGAAAGATAACCAACATTGCCTTAAATAATTCCGGGACCGAGTCAGCAAAAATCTTTTCGCCCGACGGAGCGCTTATCCATTCCGTTGAATATTCTGGAACAGCAGAAGAGGAGCAGTCTTTCTCTCGCGGCGAGGGCACGGATTATTTTTGGACCACAACTCCAACACCGGGAAAAGAAAATATTATCACCCGCGAAAATCAAATTCCAACTGCCGTGATCTCCGCGCCAAGTGAAGCGGAAATCGGCGAGATAATAAACTTTGATGGATCTGATTCAACCGATCCGGATGGCGATGAATTAATTTTTTCTTGGAGTTTTGGAGATAGCACTGAGGCCGCCGACGCGAATGTAGCTCACACTTATTCTAGGCCAGGGAAATACAAAATAATCTTAAATGCAAAAGATGCGACAGGCGCCACAGATACGGCCGAACAATATATTTTAATAACTGACCAAAAAAATGAAAATGGGACTATTCCGCCCGCCGAACAATTAATTTTTATCAATGAAATCCTCCCCAATCCCGAAGGATCAGACGATACCGAGTGGATTGAAATTAAAAGCATTGATATTGAACCACTTGATCTTTCCGGCTGGAAACTTGACGACGACGAGGACGGCAGCCGGCCATACAAAATTCCCGATGGCACAATAATTTCGCCTGGACAATTTTTGATCTTTAAAAAATCTGAAACAAAATTAGCTTTCAATAATACTTTTGATGCGGCGCGACTTTTGGATCTCGACGGAGAAATATTTTTTGAAACAAGTTATGACGAAGTTCCCGAAGGAGCGTCTTGGGCACGCGATGAATCGGGAAATTTTGAATGGACAACGCACCTTACGCCTGGCGAAGAAAATATTTTTGAATTTAAAGAAAAAGCAACGGCCAAAAAATTAACTTTTTCCAGTAAAAAATCAACGACTTTTACTTCTGTAACACTTGAAGATGTCCGAAATCTTGAATTGGGTGATGGCATGCGCGTCACGGGCCAAGTCATTGTTGAGCCAGGAGTTTTGGGTAGCCAAATTTTCTATATCGCCGATCCCGAGGGCTGTCCTGGAATACAGATATATATGTATAGCAAAAATTTTCCGGAATTGAAGTTGGGAGATCTTGTAGAAATTACCGGCATCTTAGCAGAGTCCGGCGGAGAAAAACGGATTAAAGTTTCCGATCAATCTGATATTAAAATTTTAGAAAACCAAGCACCGGCCTTGCGAACTCCAATTAAGCTTTCCGAAGTTGAAGAAGGACTGGAGGGGTGTTTGGTTTCTGCCGCTGGCGAAGTCACGGAAAAAAGCGGCAGCAATGTTTATTTTGCCGACGATGATGGAGAATTAAAAATTTATTTCAAATCAACTTTACCCTTTGAAAAACCCAATTTCAAAGTCGGCGATCAAATTGAAACTGTCGGAATTATAAGCCAAACCAAGACCGGCTTCCGGCTCTTGCCGCGTTATGAAAATGATATTGCAATAACAACGACCTCTCTAAAAAATAATTTATCGCTGTCTGACGCTTCGGGAAAAAGCGAAAAAGGAAATATTAATTTTTACCTCGGCGCGGCAACAGGAATTTTAGGATTAACTCTTGTCGGGATTGGAATAAAATCTGGAACTTTTGAAAATTGGTGGAAAAAGATAAAAGGAGTTTAGAAAACAAAAACAGACCGGAAATTCCGGCCTGTTTTTGTTTATTTTTCCTTAAGTATTGCCTTGATAAAAATCAGCGGTTTTGCTTTTAGAATATTAAATAATTGTAACCAAATCATATTAATTATTTGATTTTTAGCTTAAAAACCAACTGGTAAATATAACATATTTTCGCCCTTTTGTCAATGATCAATTGACAGCCAAAAAATTCATTGTTATATTTGTAGAATAAATTTCCGGTTAGCAAGCGGGCGTCGTATAGTGGCTATTATGTGTCCTTGCCAAGGACAAGACGGCAGTTCGATTCTGCTCGCCCGCTTATTGATCGGAAGTCGCGACTATTAACTATTATAAACTATGTCCGTAGAAACTTCCTGGTTTGAAGAAGAAAAAAGACGCGAAGAATCACTTAAAATAGAAGCCCCCAAAATTGCTGATGAGATTGAAGAGCGCGCCAAAAATGCCAGCCCCAAAATTAGGAAAGCGCTGGAATATTATGTTAAACGATTACGTAGTTCGGAAAACGCTATGTGGCTCGATAATCTCCAAAGATACGTAAAGCCAGATATCCTCAACCTGATAAATAATATAGATTGGGATGGTCGTTATATTGTTGAAAGCTCCTATCCCGACTGGACAATTGATGACTTTAAAGAATTATACCGAAGATACTTTGATGAAGAGCCGGAAGTCTACGAAGAAGCTGAGGGAGTTCCGCTTGTTGAAAATGCCGAAGATGACTGGGTAAAAGAAAAATTGCAAGAAATAACATTAGAACAAAAAACTCTTTTAAAATTTCTTGAAGACGCCACTAATGAGAAAGAACGCGCAGAACTTATAAAGCAGATGGACGAAACTAATAAAAGGTGGGGTGATACATGGGATTTGTATAAAAAAACCGTCAGAAAAATCCATTAAAATCTAGGGCTATTTATATAACGTAAAAAAAGACCTTTGGGTCTTTTTTTGATATAATAATGTAATATGACAAATTTAGAAATCGCCAAGATTTTTCGGGAAATGGCGGCGCTTTACGAAATGCAGGAAGTGCAATTTAAACCACGGGCTTACGAGCGAGTTGCGCGAAGCTTGGAATCCCTCGGGAAAAGCGTGGCAGATCTCTATCAAGAAAACGGCCCCAAGGGATTAGAAAAAATTCCCGGCGTGGGACGAGGTATAGCTTTGCATATTGAAGAACTTTTAAAAACCGGCGAACTCAAAATTTATAAAAAATTAAAAAAATCTTTACCTATAGATATTGATGAATTATTATCTGTTGAAGGCGTGGGGCCGAAAACCATCCAAGTTTTGTACAAAAAATTAAAAATAAAAACCGTGGCTGATTTGGAAGCCGCGGCGCACGCAGGAAAAATTTCCAAACTCTCCCACTTCGGCGCCCAAAGCCAAGAAAAAATTTTACGCGGTCTTGAATTTTATAAAAAAAGTCACGGACGATTTTTGCTCGGACATATTTTGCCAATTGCAAGAGAAATTGAAAATCGCCTCAGAAAAATTCCCGGCGTAGACAAAGTAGAAACTGCCGGATCAATCCGTCGCCGCCAGGAAACTATCGGTGACATTGATACATTAATCACCGCAAAACATCCGGAAAAAGTTATGGAAATTTTTACGCACATGCCCGAAGTTTCCGAGATTCTCTCAAGTGGTCCGACAAAAACTACTGTCCGCCTAAAGTTTGGAATCCAGGCCGATGTCCGCGTTCTTCCGCCCGAAGATTATGGCGCGGCATTGCAATATTTTACCGGCGATAAAAATCATAATATTGAAACAAGAAAAATTGCTATCAAAAAAGGGTTGAAATTAAATGAGTATGGAATTTTTCGCGGAAAGAAAAAACTTGGCGGAAAAACCGAGGAAGAAATTTATAAAATTCTTGGAATGAAATGGATGGAACCGGAACTTCGGACAGCAAGCGGCGAAATTGAAGCGGCACAAAAAGGAACTCTGCCAAAAATTATTGGCTACGATTCTATCCGCGGCGATTTGCACGTTCATACAAAATGGAGTGAGGGGTTAAATACAATTGAGGAAATGGCTCTTGCCGGAAAAAATCTAGGCTATGAATACATGGCAATTTCCGATCACGTCGGCACCCTGCGCATTGCCCACGCCATGGACGAAAAAAAAATTTTGCAACAAATTAAAGAGATTGATAAAATCAACGCCGAGTTTGCCAAGAAAAAAATCGGGATAAAAATTTTAAAAAGCGCGGAGACAAATATCTCCGCCGACGGCGATATTGATTTACCTCATAAAATTTTGGAAAAACTGGATATTGTTTTGGCCGGCGTGCATGATCATTTTAATTTACCCAAAGAAAAAATGACCGCGAGAATTATCCGCGCCATAAAACACCCAAACGTTAATATTATTGTCCACCCGAACGGCCGAGTTATTTTCCAACGTCCGTCGTATGAAATTGATTTGGATAAAATTTTGAAAGCGGCAAAAGAGTTTGGCGTAGCCATGGAGATCAACGCTTTTTTTGATCGATTAGATTTGCGCGATGAAGATATCAGAAAAGCTGTGGGCCTTGGCGTAAAAATGGTTATTAATACCGACGCGCATAATAAAAATCAATTGGACTTGATGGAGTACGGTGTCGCTCAGGCGCGGCGTGGTTGGGCAGAGAAAAAAGATATTTTAAATACTTGGCCGCTCGAAAAACTACTTGATTGGTTTAAAAAGAAGTGATAGGATTTTAAAATCACGCCCGGGTGGTGAAATGGTATACACGCAAGACTTAAAATCTTGTGACCGTAAGGTCGTGAGGGTTCGAGTCCCTCCCCGGGCATTTAAAAAAATTTTGGGCTTTGGCCTATTTTTTTATTTGCTTTTTTATTTTTTTTATTTTAATGTATAGCCGTAAGGGGGCCAAACAATTTCGGCTCCGTAAGGGAGAAAAAGCCGATGGGAGGATTGCGTGAACTTTCTGGCGAAGAGGCTCAGGGACCCTGCGGCGGGACTTGTCACCGCTGGCAGTATGTTGAGCCAATGCAGTGGCAATGGCATCTGTGTAGGGTTCTCATTGAATGCGTAAATTGCCACGGCGTTTACTGGTACCAGCTTTCGCCCAAAGAATGGCAACAATTCTTGCTTTACCTCGGTACACGCAAAAAGAGAAGCTGATCGGTAAAAGCAGCGTGGGTCAAAAAGGCTACGCTGTTTTTTTACCCCGCACCAATTTTAAAAATATCAAAAATTATTCCTAAATAATTGATGTAGGCGTTGGTTGTCAAAAAAATAAAAATAAGTTAAAATTAGGGAATATTTAATCTCTATTTTATGGTCGAAGAACGCGTAATTGAACCAAAAGAACAGACCGAAGACCAGACGTTTGATACAACGCTCCGGCCCAAGGTTTTATCTGAATATATTGGTCAAGAACAGATCAAAGAAAATCTGCAAATTTTTATTGGCGCGGCAAAAAAAAGAAACGAAACAATTGAACACGTCTTGCTTTATGGCTCGCCGGGCCTGGGTAAAACCACCCTTGCCCACGTTATCTCAAACGAAATGGGCGCACAGATGCGCGTTACTTCCGGTCCGGCAATTGAACGCGCCGGCGACCTCGCGGCGATTTTAACAAACCTCGGCGAAGGCGATATTTTATTTATTGATGAAATTCATCGACTTAACAAAGTGATTGAAGAAGTTTTATACCCAGCCATGGAAGAATACGCCCTCGACCTAGTAATTGGCAAGGGTCCGGGAGCAAGAACTGTTCGGCTGAATTTACCGCGCTTCACAATTATTGGTGCAACGACAAAAGTCAGCATGATTTCTTCTCCCCTTCGCGATCGTTTTGGGGCAACTTATCATTTGAATTTTTATGACAATACGGACATCGGAAAAATTATCGGCCGCAGCGCAAAAATTTTGAACATTAAAATTGACGACGATGCTGTCGAACTTTTGGCCAACCGCGCAAGATGCACGCCGCGCGTTGCCAATCGTATTTTAAAACGCGTACGCGATTATACCGAAGTTAAGGCAGATGGTATAATTACAAAAGAACTTGCAGGGGAAGCACTCAAAACGCTTGGTGTCGATCAGTTCGGATTGGATCAAATTGATCGCAGAATTTTAGAATCAATTATTAAAAAATTCCAGGGCGGACCGGTTGGTCTAAGTACGCTTTCCGCCGCTACCGGAGAGGAACAGGCTACGATTGAAGAAGTTTATGAACCATACCTCTTACAGCTCGGATTTATAAATCGCACGCCGCGGGGACGGGTTGCCACTGAAATAGCGTATAAACATTTAAATATAGACGTTCCAAAAAATTTACAAGAAAAGCTTATATAAATATGACTCTTTCCGTTTTTCTTACTGCTTATTATATTTTTCTCGGCCTCTTTATTTTATTTTCTCTTTTCGCTATCTATCACATGGCTCGCTTTGTCCCCCTCGGCTCCCTTGGGTTCTTCACAACTTATGTTTTTCTGGCGGGCGCGATAATAATTATTTTTATCACCTGGCAAGAAATTCAACAAATTGACTGGACTCAACCCTTCTTCACTCTAAACTTTTCTTTATGAGTATTTATGTAAAAAAATTTATCGCCCAGAAGTCTTACGAAAAAATAATTTATTTTTTGCGACGGGACACTATTGTTTTTATTAAACAATTAATCCTTTTTATTTTTCTGTTAGCGATCCCTGTCGGCCTTTACTTCTTCTTCCAAAATACTTTCCCTTCACTTTTTCAAAACACAATCATATATCCGCTTCTCGTTCTCCTCGCCGGCGTTTATTATTTAACCGTCTGGCTCGTGGCTTTTACTGCCTTTATTGACTATTATTTAGATTTTTGGGTTGTCACCAATGACAGAATAATTAACGTGGAACAACGGCTTTTTTCGCGGACAACTTCCGAATTAGATCTTTATAAAATTCAAGATGTCACTGGCCAAAGCAAGGGGTTTTTACAAACCATGTTTGATTACGGAAATGTTTATGTCCAAACCGCTGGAGCAACTGGGCGTTTTAATTTTGAGGAAGTTCCGGGCCCTCGAGAAGTAGCAAGTAGAATTATTGCCCTAGCCGAAGAAGATAGAAAATATCATATAAAAGAATCCCACCCAACCGGCGGAACTGTTTAAAAAAATTTAAAACTTAAAACACTCGCTTTAAGACGAGTGTTTTTTTATTTTCCTAATTTAGAGAGGTTAATAAATTTTCTTTACTTCCACGCCGGTATAATAATGTTTTAAAATCTGTTCAAACGTACTGCCGGCCAAAGCCATGCCTCGCGCTCCGCGGGCCGAGAGTCCAACGCCATGCCCGAAGAGATTCATACCCGCGCAATTTGGATCTGGGCGAGAAACAAGCCATGCCTTACCTGAACCCCACCAAACCTCCTCCCAGGCTCTTGTCCGCCCGTCACTTTGAGAAAAATAAGGCGTAACTACAATTTCTCCGTTATAAGTCACCATCGTCCCGCGCGTATCCTCCACGGCCTTAACAAAATTTGGTAAACGAATTTCCGAATTATATCCGCGATAAACCTGATCATAAGAGCTGGCGTTCAGATGAAAATTTCCAGCCGGATGTTTCCCCCCGACGTTAATATTATGTTGAGCGTAAGTCCTTGCGGCAATGGCGAGCGCCCGATGATACTCTGCCGGGTTATTATTTGATGATTCTGCCAACCCTTTTAAATATGTTTCAAGGGGCAACTCGTTTATCATGTAAAGCTTTTCTCTGTCTTCGCTCCAACGCAATTCAAGGTTGCCACGAAACTTATTATCATTTAGCGAGGTGTTCCAGGCGGGTCGACTTTCAAAGCTTGTGATTTCAAAAATCGTATTTAAATCCGGAGCAATAAACTTGAGATAAGAAAGATTGTCCCTGATTTCTCCGCTCAAGGAAACCGAATAGGTTTTTGCCGTAAAATTAAAAGCGGCAGTAATCGTGGCTCCCGGGGATACGGAAAAAATTAAACTACCTTCAGCATCACGAATCTCAAAGGAAGTATTGGCACGGATTGTTTCCGCTGTTGTTGTATTGTAAAGTCCTACCCTGATTATTGTTTCGGGAGTTACGGCAGGTGTTGGCGTTGTCATAATTGGCGCCTCAACCGTTCCGGATATTTTTATGGGTAAAGAAACTTCTCCTCCAGTAATTATTTTATCATTATTCATTAAAACAAAACTGGGGCTATAATCTCCGCCCAAATTTCCAATAAGTGAAAAATTAAAATATCCAATTTGGCCGGCAAGTGTTGTTCCGGAAACTGCCGCCGGGCAAATTATTGAAAACCAACTTGCGTCACGAAACGGCTCTGTCGCGGTTGTCCCGGATATACAGATTTTTACCAAATTATTGCCGCTTGTTTCCCAAGGATTTTGCCCAATATTTTTAAAGCCAACCGTAAAATTCTTTTTTTCTCCTCCGGCCAGGGCAACTGCTTGGCTGCTCTGGATTAATTTTGTGGCGGCAAAATTTTCTGCCGTGGCTACCGTTGCGCTTGTTGGACTATTCGCGGCCGGGAGTTGTACGGAGGTTGTTCCGTTTGCCACATTAACCGGCAAATCAATCACGCCACCTGGAATCCAAGTTAAATTTTCCGCCGCTAATTTTAATTTAATAGTATAAAAACCTAAAAGCTCCGGCGCCTCAAGCGCAAAACGGAAATGCGCCGTCTCTCCTGGCGACACTTTCATCTCGAGCATTTTTGCCGGCTGCTCAATCGTATGCCAATAACGGTGATACATTTGTCGGCCAACGCTATCGACATAAAGCGAGATATAGCTGCCGCCAGAATTCGACCAAGTTGCTGTTCCCGTGTTTTTAAAAGCTGCTTCAAAAGTTATTGCCTTGCCAGGGGATAAATTTAATGAACCGTAGCTTTGAGAAATTTTTTGCGCAGTATATCCCGCCACCGCTGCTTCTGCCGCGCCGGGCATTAAATTAAAAACAAAAGCCAGGATCGCGAATATCGCAAACCCTGACAAAATTTTTTTTCCTTTATTTTTTAGTTTATTTTTTTCTTTTTTCATCTTGGGCTTTTAAAAATTATTATCAAGTGAGGATGTGATAAATAAAATTTATTTCATTTCTCGGCGAACGCAGATAACACAAAATTCAAAAATCTTTTTATATATAATATTATACCAAAAAAATTACTACTGGGTCAATTTATGACCTTCCATTATTTAAGACGAATCATAGGGGAGAAAATTACAACAATGTCGCCCCAAGGGGCTGGAAATGATATAATAAAATAACTTAATAATTACGGTTTTTATAATATGTCTCTTACCCGCCAAGTCGCGCACAACATGATTTATCAAGTCGGTGGAAAAATTCTTTCTACTATTTTGGGCTTGGGCGCGCTCGCCATGATGACGCGTTATCTCGGCCAGGACGGCTACGGCGGATACACAACCATTGTTTCTTTTTTACAATTTTTCGGAATCCTTGTCGATTTTGGCTTAACCCTAACAACAGTACAAATGATTTCCGAACCCAAGGCAGATATAAATAAGATTACAAGCAATATTTTTACTCTAAGATTTTTTTCGGCCGTGATCTTTCTGGGCCTGGCTCCGCTCGTTGTTCTCTTTTTTCCATATAGCGCAACTTTAAAACTCGGAGTAGCCCTAACCACTTTTTCATTTTTATTCATTGCTTTAAATCAAGTTTTGATTGGCCTCTTTCAAAAAAACTTACGCATGGAAAAAGTCGCCATCGCGGAAAATCTCGGCCGAGTTGTTCTTGTCGCCGGAATTGCCGCGGTAATTTATTTTAAAGCCGGGCTCTTAGCTGTTATGTTCGCGGTGATTCTGGGAAGTTTTGCTAATTTTTTAATCAATTTTCTTTTTTCCTTAAAGTACGTCCGCATCCGATTTGTTTTCGATTGGCCAATTTGGAAAGAAATTTATCGTCGCTCTTGGCCAATCGGTCTTTCTATAGTCTTTAACCTTATATATTTGAAAGCTGATGTAATTGTTCTTTCTATTTTTCAAAGTCAGGCTACAGTTGGTCTTTACGGAGCCTCATACAGAGTTTTGGATGTCCTTACTACCCTGCCAATGATGTTTGCCGGATTAGTATTGCCGATTTTGACCGCCTCCTGGGCAGAAAAAAATCTGGAAAGATTTGAACGCTTGATTAAAAAATCTTTTGATTTTTTAATGATAATTATTGTGCCAATAATTTTTGGGGCAATGCTTCTTGGCGAACGGCTTATGGGCGCCGTTGCCGGTGAAGACTTCAGCGGCTCCGGAATAATTTTAAAAATTTTAATTTTAGCGGCCGGAGCAATTTTTGTTGGCACGCTTTTCGGTCACGTCATTGTTGCTATCAGAAAACAGAAACAGATGATCTGGGGTTATGCTTTAGTTGCCCTTCTTTCCCTCGCTGGATATATTATTTTTATCCCACTCTATACCTATTGGGCTGCGGCCTGGATTACATTTTTTTCCGAAGGAGTAATTGCCCTTCTTACTTTTTATGTTGTCTGGAAAAATACCCGTCTCGTCCCCTCGGGAAAAGTTCTTGGAAAATCAATTCTTGCGAGCCTTTTTATGTGCGCCACGATTTATTTTTTGATTAACATGAATTTGCTGTTTTTAATCGTCTTTGGCGCAATTGTTTATTTTGTGGTATTATATCTACTCCGCGGATATAGTAAGGAAACTATCACTGAAATCGTTAGGTTAAAATAATTATGATTTGGACAATTTTATTAATTTTATTTTTTTTCGCCTACGCCTATCTTGCCTGGCGAAATTTGTTTTGGGCGGTCGCCGCGATACTTACCCTCCTGCCAACATATTTAATAAGATTTTCTCTCGGACCAATGCCCATGACCATCCTCGAGGGAATGGTTTTAATTCTTTTCGCGGTTTGGGTAATAAAATCAAAAATAAAAAAAGAAAAAATCAGTCTGCCTGTCAAAATTTTAGAAAAGAAAAAGTGGGCTTGGTTGGTTTTGGCCTGGCTCGTTTTCGCCACTATTTCTCTTCTTATCTCCCCTGATTTGCGCGCCGCCGCGGGAATTTTTAAAGCTTACTTTTTTGAGCCAATACTCTTTTTATTTGTGTTTCTAAGCGTTGTCCGGACAAAAAAAGATTTGGAAATAATTTTTTATGCTCTGGGAATTTCCGCTCTTTATGTTTCCGCTTTTGCTATCTACCAAAAATTTACCGGCTTTGCCATTCCCAATCCGATCTGGCAGGCGGCCGAAACCCGCCGCGTCACAAGTTTTTATGGCTTTCCTAACGCCATCGGCCTTTATCTCGCGCCGATTATTGTGCTTTACGTCGGATGGATAATATCAAAATTCCAAATTTTAAATTTCAAAATTAAAAAAGCCCTAGTCGCAAATTTTAAGCTTTTAATTTTTCAAATCATTGTTATTTTTCTTTCTCTCGCGGCCGTTATTTTTGCTCGCTCCGAAGGCGCTTATGTCGGCATTTTGGCTGGGCTTTTTTTCCTGGGAATTTTGATTAAAAAATTACGCTGGCCAACTATTATTGCTGCGACTATTTTTATTTTGGTCATTGTTGCTTTTCCACAATTTAGAAATTACGCCGTAGAACAATTAACGTTTAAAAATGATTCCGGAAAAGTCCGCCTGATTATGTGGCGCGAATCTTGGCAGATGCTCCGCGACCGACTTTTTTCCGGAGCCGGCCTGGCGGGCTATCAAGAAACATTTGCTCCGTACCACAAAGCAAAATATATTGAAATTTATCTTTATCCGCATAATTTATTTTTCAATTTTTGGAGCGAACTCGGCCTTGGCGGTTTAATTGTTTTTCTGTTATTAATGATAAAATTTTTCAAAGATAATATTAAAAAATTTTTCACACCGAACTCCACGCTTTTAATCACTTTATCGGCGGCCATGATAGCAATTCTTGTCCATGGTTTAGTGGATGTACCTTATTTTAAAAATGATTTAGCAATTTTCTTTTGGCTTTTAATCGGATTATCTATTCTGGAGCTAAAAAGGGTTCCAAAAAATATTTAAAATAAACAAAAAAATGCCTCGGCTTGACAGGGGCGTTTTTATTATAAAGGTTGACATTTTCCTTATTTTATGTAAGAATATAATGTTTGGAGCGTTCCATACAAAGAAGGAGGGATAGATGGGAACTAACAAACTGGCCCTGGCGCTTGCTTTCTTGTTCGTGGGCTTCTTCGGCTGCGGTCTGGATACGGCCGGCACTGGCGAATTCACCGACGAAAGCCAGATGGACGCCGATACCGTTGAGCCGGAAGATGCCCCCGATGCCGACACGGCCGAGGATGCCGAGCCGGACGATGCCGGCGAGGATGAGGCGGCGGAAGATGTCGTCGACGGCGAAATCGATGTCCCGGAAGATGTCCCTGATGCCGAGGATACCGAGCCCGAGGACTTCGTCGAAGACGAGGCGGGAGACGAGACAGATGCAGATGGCGAGGAAACCGATGACGGCGGAATCGTCGATCCCTGCGAGCGTCCCGACATTCCCGCGACCGGCATCCAGATGTTCTTCTGCTTCGCGGACGACATCACTTCCGACATGACCCTCTACCTGCAGGTCGAAAGTCGGGGAACGCCTGTCTTCCCGTGGGCTCCAATCCCGGGCTGTATGGCGACCGACGCTCGCTCGGTATTCTGCGAGTTGCCACTCTTCTACAACGCCGTATACATCTTCAACATCGAAATTTTCGGCATCGGCATTGGCTGGTCCTGCGGACCGGCAACCGATGTCCTCTGGGGCACCCCCCGCGTCTGGGTGAACCATGCCGAGCAGACAGTCTCGGCACAACCAAACGTGGAAGGCGGTTGCAACCACCTGTTTACCACCCCGCCCAGCGGGCCACTGTAGGAGGCTCTTCCCCGGCGAGAAAACGCTTCTCGTCGGGGATTTTTTTATTTTAAACCTTTACAAAATCACTCAAACGTGTTATAATATAATAATGTAAAAGAAAAATCGGCTTTTTATTTTTGTTAACTGAAATTATAAAGTAAACAAAATAAAAAGAAGGGGGAACCTTTTATTTAATCGCTCTTTTTTCAAAACTACCCGCCGTCCAGGCGGGGTAAAACAAAAACACAAACAAAAATAAGGAGCCGTTGAGCTCTTTATTTTGTTTTTAGAAAATGCTAAATTTAAAAATATCCTGCCTAAAGCGGAGGCGTGCCAGAGTGGTCGAATGGGGCGGTCTCGAAAACCGCTATACCAGAAATGGTATCGGAGGTTCGAATCCTCCCGCCTCCGTTTTGAGCAGGAACCGAGTTTTATGCTGAAGCAAATGATTTCCTCATAAATTTTAAACATAATATTATATGAAACTTCGCAGTACAAAACTCAAGTACTATTTTCTCCAAGACATCAACCCCGTTATCCGTTTTTTAATTATTTCAGACACGGTAGTGATGGGGGCTGCTGGACTACTCGGTCCGATTTTTGCCCTTTTTATTACTGATTTTATCAAGGGTGGGAATGAGGCAGTCGCCGGTCTTGCTGCCGGAATCTATCTTTTGACAAAAAGTATTTTTCAAATTCCCATTGCCCACTTAATAGACAGAATCCGCGGAGAAAAAGACGACTTTTGGCTAATGTTTATTTTTTCAATTTTAATTGCCATCATTCCCCTTTTATATCTTGTAATCAACACTCCCTGGGAGCTTTATGTCGTACAATTTATTTTGGGCTTATTTACTGCTTTTACCTTTCCAACTTACATGGCAATTTTTACTCGACACATTGACCGCGAAAAGGAAGGAACCGAGTGGGGCGTTTATTTTACGTTGACTGACTTAACCGGCGCGGCCCTTGCTGCTCTTGGCGGATACATTGCCACAATTAGCGGTTTTCCAATTCTTATTTGTACGGTCGTAGTTGTCTCTTTTGTTGGAGCGCTTTTACTTTTACCAATAAAATCTTACATTAAACTCCTACCTAAAACCGATAAATGAAGTTGACAAAATCTCCTTTTCACATTATAATCTAAGATTGAAGAAATTAATTTTCTGCTTTCCGGCGGATTTTTTGTTTAAAGAATTATGAATAACATAAGAAACATTGCCATTATTGCCCACGTTGACCACGGAAAAACAACTTTGGTCGACGCGCTGCTCCATCAATCAGCCACCAATGTCGGTAAAGATAATATCGGCAAAGTTTGTATTATGGATTCAAATGAACTGGAGCGCGAACGCGGCATTACTATTTTTTCCAAAAATGCTTCGGTGCAATGGGGCGAGACAAAAATAAATATTATTGATACTCCCGGCCATGCTGATTTCGGCGGCGAAGTGGAACGGGTTTTGAATATGGCTGATGGCTGTCTTTTGCTCGTTGATGCCAAAGAAGGACCAATGCCGCAAACCAGATTTGTTTTAAAAAAAGCTCTGGAACTTGGTCATAAAATTATTGTGGTCATCAATAAAATTGACAAACCAAATGCTCGTCCTGATTTTGCCCTTGATAAAACTTTTGATTTGTTTGTTGAACTCGGCGCCTCGGACGACGCTTTAGACTTTCCCGTAATTTATGCTTCGGCAAAACAGGGGCTTGCTGGGATTGAACCGGATATTTCTAAAATGAAAGATATCTCGCCGATTTTTGAAACAATTTTAAAATTTATTCCAGCTCCACAGGGCGACGCGAACACATCCTTACAAATGTTAGTAGCAAATATCTCCGGCGATACTTTTAAAGGAAGGATCGGCATCGGCCGCGTTTATAATGGAACATTAAAAGTCGGCCAAGAAATTGCACATATCAATCGCCAAGGACAAATAGCAAAATATCGCCTGGTATCTTTAATGACTTTTTGCGGACTGCAAAGAGTTGACACAAAAGAAGTTGTCGCCGGCGACATTGCCGCAATTTCCGGCGTGCCTAATTTAACAATTGGAGAAACGATCGCTGACGCGACAAACCCCAAAGCTCTGCCAGTTTTGAGTATTGAAGAACCGACCGTTAAAATGACCTTTACTATTAATGATTCTCCCTTTGCCGGACAAGAAGGCCAATTTACTACTTCACGCCAAATTAAAGAACGATTGGAAAAAGAGTTGGAAAATGATATGGCGCTCAAAGTTATAGATGCGCCAGACGGTGGATGGATTGTTTCTGGACGCGGTGAATTACATCTGTCAATTTTAATCGAGAGAATGCGGCGCGAAGGTTTTGAGCTTCAGGTTTCGCGGCCGAAAGTTATTGAAAAAGAAATTGACGGTAAAAAAATGACGCCATATGAACGCGTCTTCATTGAAGTGCCAGAAACTCATTCCGGGATTGTCATCCAAAAATTGGGCGGCCGTAAAGGCGAATTAAAAGACATGAAAACAGTTGATGGCATTACTTATTTAGAATTTTTAATTCCAACCCGCGGCCTCTTTGGCTACCGCAGCGAATTTTTAACCGATACTCGCGGTTTAGGAATTATGAACACTAGTTTTTTTCAATATCTTCCTGACCCGGGAAACTGGCGTGAGCGCGATCAGGGGTCTCTTGTAGCTCATGAAACTGGTACAACCAACCTTTACGGTATGATAAATATTCAAGACCGCGGCGTACTTTTTTTGGGCCCTGGCATCAAAGTTTACGAAGGGCAGGTTGTCGGGCAGAACGCCCGAAGCGGCGATATTCGCGTCAACGTTTGCAAAACGAAAGAGCTTTCTAATATGCGTTCAAAAGGCGAGGGGTCAGACGAACATTTTAATGCGCCAAAAACTATGGATCTTGAAGACGCACTAGAATATATCGGCGATGACGAATTGGTTGAGGTTACTCCGGAAAATGTCCGCATCAGAAAAATTTATCTAGATGAAATTACGGCAAAGAGAATGGCCAGAGCAAGCAGAGAATAAAAAGTTAATATAAAAACTCCGAGGTTTTGCCTCGGAGTTTTTTGATTTTCAATTTAGAATTTGAACAAGTCAGCGAACTTTCCAACAAGCGGAACTGGCTCTTGCTTGCCTCCCGCCGCGTTAACAATTCCCAAAATCACAAGAACTAAGAGGCCAAGTTGCAATAACCTTACAATCCAATAAAAACTAAACCACCAATACCAGGGAATCATCATACCGATCAACCAAATAATCACTCCGATACAGAAAAGAACCAGACCCTGTTTCACGTGATACTTCACGAATGGATCTTTATGCGCTCCAACTAAAAGGGGAATAAAAAACAAGATATAGGCAACAATCGCCATGCCCGTGTTTTTTTCTCCACCCGCCGGCTTTGGACCCTCTGCCGGCATTTGCGGTTTTTGTTCGTCCATAACATTTAAATTAATTTAAAAAATTTTTTATTGCATGATACCTTCGCCAAAAATAACTATTGTTATCTCCTGCTCTCCAGCCTCGTAGGCTAAGGTATATTGTATATTATCTTTCGTCACCATCAAGGATGCGCTGCCTTCGTCAATTCCGCTTGTGATGACCGTATATCCTCTGGAAGTAAAAGCCGAGGTTAATTTATTTAAATCACTACCAGTGGCCGCTCTTTTAACCATAAATTGCACCATGCCGGAATTTTCACCCATTCCAAGGTAATTATTTAAAAAACTCGATAATTTCATTTCTCCAAAAACTTCGCTGATTATCGGCCCAATATCGTTTTTGGCTTTTGTAACAAACGGTAAATCTGCCTGAATTTCTTCGGCGGCGTTAAACCTCTCTTCTGGCGTTAGCTCTCTCTCCGTCTCTTCTTCGGCTAAATTCTCCATTCCTTCGGCAAATTTTTGTAAATCACTAACGTTTCCTCCTCCTAGCCCCGCGAGACCAGATAAAAATTGTTTGGCTAGCCGTTGCTCTTCGTAGCGCTGCCACGCAAAATACCCGCCGGCCAAAACTGCCACGGCTAAAATGACGATGACTGGAACTAAAACTTTTTTGTTCATAATTTTAAAAATTTACCTCGAAAAATAAATTAAGAGGGTTTTATTAATTTTTCCATTTTTTATTATAGCAAAAAATAAAAGAAAAAACCACAAACTTAGTTCTCTTGACTATAAATCTATGCTATAATGGATTAATTAATAAAAGACTAGAGTTAACTTGTTTTCTCTCATTATGACTCAAAAAATTCGCAAAGTTATAATTCCCGTAGCTGGTTACGGGACCCGATTTCTCCCCGCAACCAAAGCCCAACCAAAAGAGATGCTGCCCGTCGTTGATAAACCGGTTATCCAATACATTGTTGAAGAGGCCGTTGCCTCGGGGATTAGTGACGTAATTTTGGTAACTGGCGCTTCAAAACGCGCAGTTGAAGACCATTTTGACTATAACTTTGAATTGCAAAATTGGCTTAAAAAACAAGGCAAAGAAGAAATGCGCCAAGAAATGAAAAGAATTGCCGACTTAGCCAATTTTATTTATATCAGACAAAAAGGCCCATACGGCAATGCCACGCCGGTAATGAACTGTCGACAAATCATAGGAAATGAACCCTTTGCCGTTCTTTCGGGAGATGACCTTATTTTGAACGATAAAAAACCTCGGCTAAAACAACTTATTGAAACTTACGAAAAATATACTGATCCGGTAATAACGGCTATTAAAGTTACAAAAGAGGAAACAAAAAAACACGGTATGCTCGACGCGCAGAGAATAGAAAAAAATATTTACCAAGTTAAAAAAGTGGTAGAAAAACCAGGTCCAGAAAAAACCCCCTCGCTTTTAGCCACGCTTTATGGCTATGTTTTAACGCCAGACATTTTTGACGAGATGGAAAAATTAAAGCCAGGCGCTGGCGGAGAATTCTGGTTGCCAGAGGCAATTGATAGTTTGCTGAAAAAACGACCAATCTACGCCTGCGAAATTGACGGTACCTACTACGATTGCGGCTCAAAAATTGGCTGGCTGAAAGCCAACGTGGATTTAGCTTTGGCCCGCAAAGATTTAAAGCCAAGTTTTTCCAAATATTTGAAAAAGTTAAAAGTATAGTTTTATGAATAAAAAAACTTTATCAATTTTTCTTCTCCTGACATTCATCGTTACCGCCGGTCCAGTTTGTAAGGGGACCCCGCAAGAAGCTCTTGAGGCAATGAAACCAGTAAATCTCGTTTATTGGCGTGTTTTTGACGATCAAGACGCTTTTGATGAAATTATTACTGCCTACAAAGCGGTCCATCCCAATGTTTCAATTACTTACCGAAAGTTGCGCATGGAAGAATACGAACAAACTCTTTTAAATGCCCTAGCCGAAGACCGCGGGCCAGATTTATTTTCTATCCCGAATACTTGGGTCCGCGAATATCAAACAAAAATTCTGCCCATGCCGAAAACAATTACTCTGCCTTACCAAGTAACAACGGGCACAATAAAAAAGGAAACTACAATCCAGCTGCAAACCGCCTCAACTCTTTCTCTTCGGGCGCTTCGAACCGATTTTATGGATCAAGTGGCAAAAGATGTGGTTTTAAAATATCGAGCAGCGGAAGACCAACCCGCAGAAGACCGAATTTATGGCCTCCCGCTTTATCTTGATACCTTAGCGCTTTTTTATAATCGTGATATTTTAAACGCCTCGGCTATTCCGGAACCCCCAAGATCTTGGACTGAATTTCAGGAAGATGTTAAAAAAATCGCAAAAATTGATAAGCAGGGAAATGTTTTACAAGCGGGCGCGGCGATTGGCACAGCAAATAATGTTGAACGCGCGGCAGATATTCTTTCTCTTTTGATGATGCAAAACGGAACAGTTATGGCTGATGAAAGCGGAAATGCCACTTTTGCCGCCATGCCCGCGGGCGCAAGCCTTACTAACCCTCCGGGGGAAGACGCACTTGGTTTTTATACTGATTTCGCCTCGCCCTACAAAGAGGTCTATACGTGGAATGACAATATGCCGAACTCACTTGAAGCATTTTCGACCGGCCGCACCGCCTTTTTCTTTGGCTATTCATACCATATCCCACAAATTAGAAATCTCTCTCCAAAGTTAAATTTTGCTATTTCCAAAATGCCTCAAATTGAAGGCAATCAGGAAATAAATTTTACTAACTACTGGGTAGAAACAGTTTCTACAAAAACCAAAAATCCAAATGAAGCTTGGGATTTTTTACAGTTTGCCGCTAAAGCAGAGAATGCTCAAAAATATCTAACGAAAACAAAAAAACCAACGGCACTTAGATCTCTTGTGGCAAGCCAGATTGAGGATCTTGATTTAGCAGTCTTTGCTTCAGAAGTTTTAACAGCAAAGTCCTGGTACCAGGGGATGGATGCGCCAGCTATGGAAAAAATCATGAATGAGATGATTGAAAATGTTGTCGCCGGGACACAAACCTTAAAAGAAGCGATTGGTTTGGCCCAGGGAAGAGTTAATCAAACAATACGGCAATAAATAAATTTATTATGTCGAAAAAATTTAAAATTCTAGTTATTTTGTTTGTCGCGGGTTATGGTTTACTTATTACTCTTCCCGTTTGCGCCTCTTGGCCATCCACACCACTTTTGCCGCCATGTACTTCGAGTGGTAATTGTGGATTTAACGATTTTATTTTACTCGGTGTCAATCTAACCAAAATGATTTTGGGGATAGTTGGTTCGCTTACTCTTCTTTTCTTTATTTATGGCGGAATTACTTTTATGCTGGCTGGAGGAAAATCGGAATCGATTGATAAAGGAAAAAAAATTATTACCAACGCAGTGATCGGCGTGGCAATCGTGCTCGGCGCCTGGATAATTGTTAATTTTGCTATAGCCGCTATGACTGGTACACCGGTTAGCGACGTAAAAATATTCGGAACGGAAGACTGGTGGCGCACTCCAGGAGAAGAAAAAACTACGCCAACTCCATAATTTAAAATATGAAAAACCCTCTCAAATTTTTAGTAGTAATTATTCTTTTTGTTTTAATCTTTTCCGCCCAAGAAGCGCTGGCCTTACGAACTTGTACGTCTGCTGCCGACTGTCGCGCTGGCGAAAATTGTACTGAATTATATAGTACTGGCCAATGCATTGACGGGGCAGGAGACAGAATTTATTATATTACCGGCCGCTGCAGCGGGATCGGAGCCGTTGCCTGTCCAAGCGGTTTTACCTGTCAGGATATTCCGTCTCGCGGAATGTATTGTATTACAAATGAGGCGGGGATGGCGTCCACAAGGTGTCCAGAGGGTCAAGAATTTAAAGATGGCGCTTGTCGGACGCCCAGTACTGCCACTACTGGCCCCGTAGAATTTACTTCCCCAATTGGAGCGGTTTCCCCGACTCAGCTCATCGGTAAAGCTATTAAAACTGTTTTGGGAATTTTAGGTGCCGTTGCCCTTTTAATTTTTGTTTATGGCGGCTTTGTCTGGATGACCTCCGGCGGCAGTCCGGAAAAAATAAAAACCGCTCGCACAACTTTGGTTTGGGCAGTTCTCGGCATGGCAGTGATTTTTTTAAGTTACGCCGCTGTTGATTTTGTCCTTAAAGCTTTTGGCGTTTAAACATGAAAAACTTTTTAATAAAAGAAAATTCTATTTTTATCAGCTTCTTTCTTTTATTTTTAGTCATTTTGCCAGCCGCTCTGCTTAATACGCCGACGGCTCGGGCTGCTTGCATTACGGCAACCGAATGCCCGTCCGGACAAATTCGTGGCGCTGGACCATGCGCCGATCCCGGACAAATTAATTGCATTCCCGATCCAACTTCTTCGGGATCTACCGCGACCGGTTCGCCAGAAAAAATTGAGTTGGAAAATCCTCTCGGAGGCGGAACTGGCATAACCTCTGTCCCGCGCCTTATCGGCAATATTATAAAAACTATTTTAACCATCGTTGGCGCCCTAGCTCTTGGAATGTTTGTTTATGGTGGATTCACTTGGATGACTTCCGGCGGCAGTTCGGAA
>JBMORR010000004.1:0-4166 GCA_049322595.1 Patescibacteria group bacterium
CTTTTTCAATTTCATCCATATAATGCTCCAACGCTTGCCGGCATCTTGGGAGTTTATTTTTTACTTTTATCCATAAAAGACAAAAAAATCAGGTGGGATATTTTAAAAAATTATTTTATCTTATTTTTATTTTCCCTCCCCCCAATTATTTATCACGCCTGGACATTAAAAAATTTTTGGACTCGCCAGCAATTTGCCGTACAAAACATTTGCCTGACGCCTAATCTCGCTACGACGTTTTTAAGCTATGGGTTTATTTTTGTTTTTGCCTGCTACGGCGTCTTTGTTTTATTAAAGAAAGAGAAAACTGAAAAATCTATTTTTCTTCTCGCCTGGTTTTTTTCTCAAATAATTTTAATCTACTCTCCACTCAACTTTCAGCGGCGGATGACGGCTGGCCTGCAAATAGCGATGACTCTCTTAGCCATGACCGGCTTGTTTTCCTTGATTGAGGTTAGCGTCGGTTTTAAAAAATTTTTTGAAAAAAGAAAAATTTTACTGTGGTTTCTTTTTATCGTGCTTAGTTTTTCCAATTATTTTTTAATCGTTGATGATTTGATTTATTATTCCTCTCCACCGCGATTTTACTCTTCTTTTTTATCAAAAAATAAAACTGAAGCCATGATTTGGCTTAAAAATAACACGGCCCCAGAAAATATTATTTTAGCCTCTCCGCCAAACGGTAATCTTATTCCCGCTATTTCTCTGCGCCCGGTTTATATTGGCCAGTGGAGTTTGACCGCCATGCAAAAGGAAAAAACTGAGTGGCTAAAACATTTCTTGTCTAATTTTGACAGCCAAACAAGGCCTGCTTTTCTTAAAATTAATAATATCAACTATCTCTTCTTCGGCCCCGAAGAAAAATCCGCTGCCAACTTTGATCCCTCCCTGGAAAATTATTTAGAAAATGTCTATCAAAATAGTGAAGTGACAATTTATAAATTTTTGAAGTGACAACGCTCAAAAACTATAGAATAGAATAAAAAAACCGCCCCTAGGAGCGGTTTTGTCAATAACTCTTGACAAAATCTTAATTTTATGGTATTATTAAATGTTAGTGCCTAAAAGGCTCTAATATTAAATAAAAAATAGTCGAAAGAGAAATGGGGGTCGGGAAGGATTGGAATAGTAAAAATCGGGTGCACACTCAATTTTTCACTTTAACCAATCCCGGGTCTGGCGTCTCGCAGCTCTGCGGGACTAAGCCAAGCTCACTGCCTCCAGTTCTTTCTCGGCTATTTTTTGTTATTTTAAAAGAATTTTTTTCTCTTGTCAAGGTCTTGACTCCACATAAATTATACTAATTTGAGGATTTACCCACCCGCCGATGCAATTGGTGGGTGGGTTTACTTTTCCCCTAAATAATACTATAATTTAAGAATAAATTATCATTTACGTAGGTGTTTATGCCTAAAATAAAATACACAAAAGAAGAAAAAAACGAAGGACGAAAAAACGGCCGAAGGGGCGGCAAACTTAACCCCGACACAAAACGCGGAATTGTAATTATTTTTCTCTTTGCCCTAGCGGGAATTAGTATTTTAAGTCTTTTTGATTTAGCCGGAGCGGCAGGATTGCGGATAGAGGGAGCTCTGTCGTCACTTTTTGGCTTAGGTCGGTTTGTTATCCCCATTGTTCTTCTTGGTCTAGGATATATTATTTTAAATGGAGAAAAATATGAGCTCGGTATATCAAATTACGTTGGCCTCTTTTTTCTAGTTCTTTCAATTGAGAGTCTTCTCCATCTAGGGTTCTCTTACGATGATCCATTCTCCTTTGCCGGGCTTCGGAGCGGCGGCGGTTATTTAGGACTTGTTTTATCTTACCCCCTCTTAATTTCTCTTGGACAAGTTGCAACCGCGCTAATAATTTTTGCCGTTTTTGTTTCTTCAATTCTTTTAACTTTTAATACCTCTCTTCATTCTATTGCCGAAAAAAGTAATTTTTGGAAAAAAATATATCAAAATATAAAGCTTCTCTTTTTGGGCATGAAGTTCAGCGGCGATAGTAATAAAGAAAACGCATCAAATGAGGAAGATAATGAAAATGAGTCCACAGAGGAACCGGCCGAAGCGCCACCCGCGGTTAATCCCGCCTTTGAATCTAAGGCGATACCAGCAAGCGGAGAAGCTCTTCCTGCCTCAGAAATAAGTCCTATTGTCATTAAGGCTGATCGGAAAAAAATAGATTTACCAATCGATCTTTTAGATGAACAATCGGAAAAACCAACAAGCGGCGATATTAAAACCCAAATGAATATTATCCAAAAAACTTTGGAAAATTTTGGAATTACCGTAGAAATGAGTGATGTTTCTGTTGGGCCGACCGTAACCCAATACACTCTAAAGCCCGCCGATGGCATAAAACTTGCTAAAATAACAAGTCTCCATAATGATCTTTCTCTGGCTCTGGCCGCGCATCCAATCAGAATTGAAGCGCCAATTCCAGGAAAATCGCTTGTTGGAATTGAAGTTCCAAACCAAAAAGTTGCTGCGGTTAATCTAAAAGAAATTTTGAAATCCCAAGAATTTAAACAAAGAAAGACAAATCTTACTGTTGCTCTAGGAAAAGATGTTTCCGGAAAAGTTTGGGCGGGAGATTTAGGAAAAATGCCCCACCTGCTTGTGGCCGGCTCGACTGGTTCGGGAAAAAGTGTCTGCCTGAATACTGTAATTGTAAGTTTACTTTACCAAAACAGCCCGGATGACTTACGTCTAATTATGGTTGATCCAAAACGTGTGGAATTTACAGTTTATAATGGAATACCCCATCTTTTAACTCCGGTTATTACCGATACTGTAAAAACTGTTAACGCCTTAAAATGGGTAATTGGAGAAATGGATCGCCGCTTTGAATTATTATCAAAACACGGCAAACGCGACATTGCCTCCTTTAACCAAGAAAGCGGCGAAAAGATGCCATATCTTGTTTTGATTATTGATGAATTAGCCGATCTTATGGCCGTTGCTGCCGCAGAAGTGGAAGCGGCAATTATCCGCTTGGCCCAAATGGCTCGCGCTGTTGGAATCCACTTGATTTTGGCAACTCAGCGCCCGTCTGTTAATATTATTACTGGTTTAATTAAGGCCAATATTACAACCCGCATTGCCTTTGCTGTGGCTTCAAGCACTGATTCTCGAACAATTTTAGACACTTCCGGAGCCGAAAAACTTTTGGGTCGCGGCGATATGCTTTACACTTGCCCGGATCTTGGAAAACCAAAGCGGTTGCAGGGTGCGCTTGTACGCGACCATGAAATTAAAAAAGTTATTGATTATTTAAAAAACCAAGATGAACCGGAATATCTTGAAGAAGTTACTCAAAAACCAGCCTTTGGCATTTCTGTCCCTGGCCTTGATTTAGGAAATGATTCAGACGACGAATTACTTGGCGAAGCTAAAGAAGTTATTGTCCAAGCCGGAAAAGCGTCTGCCTCTCTTCTCCAGCGTCGATTAAAAGTTGGCTATGCCCGCGCCGCCCGCCTCCTTGATCTTATGGAAGAACAAGGCATAATTGGTCCTGCGGATGGCGCCAAACCACGCGACATCCTAATTGCCGGCGCAGCTGTTCCGCAAAATGATTATGACAATGATGGTCTTCCAGAGGAAGAAGACTCCGAAGAAAATGCATAAATTTTCTGTTACTCAAATAAAAAATAAAACTGTTGGCGAAATTCTTTCTGAAACCCGCCGGGAACAAAATCTTACTCTCGAGGAGGTGGCTGATATCACCCGTTTAAGATTAAACCATCTTGTTGCCCTCGAGGCCGGAGATTATGAAAACCTGCCCGGCGGAGTTTATTCTGAAAAAATTTTAGATACATACGCTAATTTTTTGAACCTAGATCTTACAGGATTAAAAGATATTTTTGAGAAAGAAAGTCTTGCTGGAAAAAAAATAAAAAAGGGGGCTTTTCTCCAAAAAATTTCTTCAAAAAATTTTATTGTCACGCCTCGCTTAATAGAAATTTCCATTGCTGCCATCTTTGTTCTCGCGCTTCTTACTTATCTAGGCTTTGAAATAAATAATATTTTTTCTCCTCCAGATCTTTTTTTACTTGGCCCGGAAAATAATTTAACTACCGAAGACCCCACTATCACGGTTTCGGGCTATACGGAAAAAGAAGTAAATGTTAAGATAAATGACCAGACTATTCAGACTGATTC
>JBMORR010000005.1:0-31377 GCA_049322595.1 Patescibacteria group bacterium
ATTAGTTTTAAAATGATAAGAAAACTAAACGCCAGACCCAAGATTGCCCTTAGGCCGCGCCATTTTCCGGTTAATAAAATTATTAAAACAAAAATTATGGCAAGTAAATACAGTTTTCCTTGCCGGACAAAATCGGTAACGTAATAATAATCGTTTCCATCGGAGTCTTGGCTATGGGAAACAATAACTTTGTCCCCCTTCTTGTATAAATTTTTAGAAATAACATCCAGCTCCGTTCCATCAAAAATAATTTCTTGGCCTTTCCATTTTCCCTCAAGTCCAGTTAGCTTTAATTTTTGCAAAATGGATTCCGTCCCGTCGTCTCGTTTGATTTCTTTTTCCTCCATAACCTCCAAAATTTCAGCTTTGAAAATTTCTTCTTGGTAATTTTGGTTGGAATTTTCTTGGGCGAAAATAAAACTCGGAACTGCGAGAAAAATAGCGATTGTTAGGATAATGAGTTTTTTTATTTTTAACATTTTCATTTTAATTTATAATCAAGTTCAGTAATAAGTATAACACAAAAAAAGAAGCGCTTACAGAATTTGACAAACTATAGTTTTGGGTATATACTCATAATAGGCAATATAAAAAGGTCGGATTGCCCTTAATAAAACACATTTAATAAAAAAATATGCCAAGAATGAATGGGACTGGCCCGATGGGCCAAGGAGCCGGCACCGGTAGAGGGATGGGTCTTTGCGGAGCTGGCACAAGAATGGGCTGGGGTTGTTGTGGCGGATATGGCATGGGCCGAAGGAGATTTGTTTCTCCGAAGAATGAGTTGACCGCGCTCGAGGAAGAAGAAAGAATGCTCTTAGAAGAGTTGGAAGTTATTAAGGCTGAAAAAGAAGCCATAAAATCCCAAAAATAAAAGAAGGCATGGAGCCGGGCCCTTCTTTGGGAGGAGGGTCCGGAGAGCCTTCTTTCGAAGAAAGAATAACATTATTTTTTATTTTTTCAAGATATATGCCAAGACCTAGATTATGCCGGAGAATTTCGTTTGATCCCAGAATTACTTATTTCAAACCTCAAGGTGTACCCATGAGGCAGCTTGAAATTATTGAATTGACCGCGGAAGAGCTGGAAGCGTATCGCTTAAGACATATTAAAGACTTGGAGCAGCTTGAAGCGGCCGAAAAAATGCGTACTTCTCAAAGCACTTATCAGCGAATATTGTACTCTTCTTATAAAAAAATTGCCGACGCTTTAATAAACGGGAAAGCAATAAAAATTATAAAAAATTAAAAGTTATTTAACAAAACAAAAACACCTCGCCGAAATGACGAGATGTTTTTGTGGGGTGGCTAGAGAGAATCGAACTCTCGCTGGCGGAGCCACAATCCGCTGTTCTACCATTAAACTATAGCCACCATGGTGACCCCGCTAGGAATCGAACCTAGATATCCAGCTTAGAAGGCTAGTGTTCTGTCCATTGAACTACGGGGCCAAAAGTATTTTTCAGTTTATCAAGAAATTTTGTTTTTGTCAATAATCATTGTTTCCTGCGCCGGCGGCCATGGAAACTTTTATGGACGTCGCGGAGTTGTTGATTTGTAATGTGGGTATAGATTTGTGTTGTGGTAATTGAAGAATGCCCGAGCATGGCCTGGACCGAGCGAATATCGGCGCCATTCATTAATAAATCCGTAGCATAAGAATGGCGCATGGTATGTGGCGTAACTTTTTTGGTAATGCCAGCGATTTTAGAATATTTTTTAACCAGCCTCTCTACGCTCCGGGGAGTGAGTGCCCCCTCGCTTTCATGCGCCCGATCATGGGAAACGAACAAAAACGGTGAAACGTCTTGGCGCGCGTCTAAATATTGTTTTATCCAAAACTTCGCCTGATTAGACAAAAAGACTACGCGCGGTTTGTCTCCTTTGCCGCGGACAGTAAATTCTTCCTTTTTTAAATTAACTTGTTCTTTTTTTAAGTTAGCTAATTCGGAAACGCGAAGTCCGGTGGAAAAAAGAAGTTCAAGAATTGCCTTATCTCTTTTTTTAATAATTTCCGGAGCATCGTTTAGAGTTGGAGCTTCAAGAATTCTTTCCAAATCAGATCCTTCCAAAAAATCTACCACCCGTTCGGGCATTTTCCCCAACTCTATTTTTTCCGCCGACAAAGTTTTGATATCGCGCTTGGCTAGGTATTTCAAAAAAGCACGAAGAGCGATCAGATGATAATTTTGTGTGTTTTTTTTTAATTCCCGCCCAGTCTCGTCTTTGTATCGATTTAGCCAAAGACGATATTGGCGAATTTTTTCTTGGGTGATGGCGGCAGGGGAGATGTTTCCGGTCCAGTCAGAAAATCTTTTTAAATAAAAATCATAATTCCGTACGGTTTTTGCCGAACGATTTTTTTCGATTTCCAGATATTCCAGGAATTGGATGATTAAACCACTAAGGTTAGCCATAGAAAATTTTTAGTGTCGCACAATTTTATTATAGCGCAGGCTTGCCAAAATAAAAAGGTTGTGATAATATAGGTAAGTAAATAATTAATTAGTTAATGACGGTTGGCTGGGCCAGGGAGGGGTGGACTCGGCAACCCGTGACAAAAATGTTAGACAAAAAAGCAAAAGACAAAATTATTGAAAAGTTTCGAATTCACGAAACTGACACAGGTTCACCGCAAGTGCAGATTGCCATTCTAACGGCGGAAATCAAAGAATTAGTGGAGCACTTAAAAGAACACAAAAAAGACTTCTCTTCTCGTCGCGGTCTTTTGAAGAAAGTTGGTGAACGACGTAGGCTTTTAAAATATTTGGAACGAGAAGATAAAAAGGGTCACACTGCGTTGATGGAGAAATTAAAATTATAATTTAGAGCCCCTCCTCTCGGAGGGGTTTTTGACTAAAAATTAAGGAGGAAAAATATGATAACTTATAAAGAACAGCGCGTCGGAGTTTTTATCGACGTGCAAAACATGTATTACTCAGCAAAGAATTTATATAACGCGAAAGTTAATTTTGGGAATATTTTAGAAAAGGCAATTGGAAACAGAAAATTAATTCGCGCCGTTGCTTATGTCGTAAAAACCAAGGGCGGGGAAGAAAAAAGTTTTTTTGAAGCTTTGGAGAAATTGGGGCTGGAGACCAGAGAAAAAGAATTGATGGTTTATGATGGGGCAAAAAAAGCGGATTGGGATGTTGGGATTTGTATTGATTCTATTGCCATGGCCGATCGTCTTGATGTTATAGTTTTGGTTTCCGGCGATGGAGACTTTGTTCCCCTTGTACAATACCTGAAGATGAATAAGGGATGCAGGGTGGAAGCAATGGCTTTCCGTGAGACAACTTCGAGCAGGCTTGTCGAAACAGTTGACGATTTCCATGATTTAAGTCATGATAAAAGGCGCTACTTAATAAGTAGTAGAACAAAAAGAACAATAATTTAAAATAATAATTAATAATTTGGCCATCAGATAGGTAGGCTAAGCGTTTTCTACCTAGTCTAAAATCTGGTGGTCAATGAAGAAAGGTATTTATGGTAAAAAAATTTGAGTTAGAATGGGGGGGGAAAAATTTAATTGTGGAGACCGGAAAATTCGCCGGCCAGGCAAATGGTTCTTGCACTGTCCGTTATGGCGATACAGTTGTTTTGGCGACAGCGGTTATGTCGGGAACTCAAAGGGAAGGAATTGATTTTTTTCCTTTAATGGTTGAGTACGAAGAAAAACTTTACGCCGCAGGAAAAATTAAAGGTTCACGTTTTATAAAACGTGAAGGTCGGCCGACAGATGAGGCAATTTTAACAGCGCGCTTGGTTGATCGTGCAATCAGGCCGTTTTTTGATGATCGAATGAGAAATGATATCCAAGTTGTTGCTTCAACTTTATCTTGGGACCAGGAAAACGATCCCGACATCCCGGCATTAATTGGTGCTTCAATTGCTCTTTCGGTTTCTGATATTCCGTGGAAGGGTCCGATTGCCGCGGTGCGCGTCGGGCAGATAAATGGTGAATGGGTTTTGAATCCGACATATGAAGCAAGAAACAAAAGCACGATGGACATTGTTGTCGCGGGGACAGAGGAGAAAGTTTGTATGTTGGAAGCCGGAGCAAATGAAATTTCAGAAGCAGATGCTTTTGAAGCAATCAAATTTGGACAGAAACATCTGAAAAAAGTTACCGAATTGATCGAAAATATTCGCGAAGAAATTGGCAAAACAAAAATTTCTATAGTAGAGCAAGACCCGGAAGGCGCCTCGGAAAAGGAAGGATTGAAAAACAAGGTAAAAGAATTTTTGCACGAGAAATTGGCAACTTGCCTTTTTGATAGTAAAAAAGAAAGCAAGGCCTCGCGACAGGAAGTTTTGAATCAGTTAGAAGATAATCTTGAAGAATATTTAAAAAATGAAGGAATTGGAAAAGACCGCCGAAAAGATGCCATGGGCTTCTTTTATGGAATTGTTGAAGAAGAAATCAGCAAGGTAATTTTAGAAAAAGAAACAAGGGTTGATTGCCGATCTTTAACTGATATCCGTCCGCTTAGCGCAGAAGTAGCGCTTTTGCCGAGAACCCATGGCTCAGGATATTTCACGCGCGGCGATACTCATGTTTTGTCCGCGGTTACTTTGGGTTCGCCCGCCGACGAGCAAACCCTGGATGGCATGGAAGTTTCCGGCAAAAAAAGGTTTATGCATCATTATAATTTTCCGCCATTCTCCGTTGGAGAAGCTTCGCCAATGCGCGGACCAGGCCGGCGGGAAATTGGCCATGGGGCTTTAGCTGAAAGGGCGCTTTTGCCAGTTTTACCAAAAACAGAAGATTTCCCTTATACTATTCGCGTTGTTTCCGAGGTTTTAAGTTCAAACGGTTCATCGTCAATGGCTTCAACTTGCGCTTCAACTTTAGCGTTAATGGACGCGGGCGTCCCGCTTAGCGCGCCGGTTGCTGGTATCGCCATGGGTCTGGCATCTGATGAAAAGGGAAATTTTAAAATTTTGAGCGACCTTCAAGATTTAGAAGATAGTAAGGGTGGCATGGATTTTAAAATTGCCGGAACAAGAAGTGGTATCACGGCAATCCAGATGGATACAAAAACTCCGGGTTTAACGCAAGAGATGGTGGAAAAAACCTTGACACAGGGTCGCGAAGCGAGAATGAAGATTTTGGATGTAATGGAGAGCGCTATTGCCACACCGCGATCAGAGCTTTCGCAATACGCTCCAAGAATTATTTCTTTTAAGATTAATCCGGACAGAATTCGTGATGTTATTGGTCCAGGCGGAAAAATTATCAATGAAATTATTGATGCGACCGGCGTTTCCATTGATATCGAAAACGACGGAAAAGTAGTAATTTGTTCGGCAAATTTAGCGATGCTTGACAAGGCCGTGGCCTGGGTTAAGAGTTTAACGCAAGAAGCAGAAGTCGGGGAAATTTATCAGGGTCCGGTTACGCGTATTTTGGACTTCGGAGCATTTGTGGAAATTTTTCCGCATAAAGAAGGGTTAGTTCATATTTCCGAACTTGCTCCTTATCGCGTTAATAAAGTGACCGACATTGTAAAAATCGGCGACGTTGTTCGCGTGAAAGTTATAAAAATTGATGAACAAGGAAGAGTTGATCTATCAATAAAGCGATTACAGGAAAATGGCGAAAGAGGCGGGCGAGACAGGGACGACGGACGTCCTCCGCGCCACGATCGACCTCGAAAATAATACCAGATGGTAGGAGATAATAATGTTTTTAGAATTTTTCAAAAAATTTAAAATAAAAACCTTGCTCATTGGAGCAGGGTTTTTGGTTCTCGCGGGGATTGTTATTTTGTCTTTTTGGTTTTATTTTAATTTTTTAAAGAAGGATAGTTTTCTAGGAGCCGTTCCGGCGGAAACTGTTTTTTATTGGCAGAGTGATTCTGGCAGAGGAGCTGATGATGATTGGCTTTGGATAATTACAAAAACTATTCTTTCTAATGGAGCAGCAGAGCGGATTGATTTTTTAGAAAAAGTAATTATTCCAGAAGCCGAGAGAATCGGGCTCGCGATTTTGCCAGATTTTACAGATTTTGTATTTTTTGCCCAGATAGATGAGGAAAATTTTAACGCTCTGAAGAGTAAATTAGAAGAATCAAATTATCATTATACCTTTGGAGATGAGGGCAGGGTAATAATTTCCGACTCAAGATTTGGCCTTGGAGAAGCTGTGGCGACTTTGAGTCAAGAAAAAAAATCTTTAGCGGACGATAAAATGAAGTCGATTTCTTTTAATATGGCGCGGCGAAATTCTTTAACCCAAATTTATTTCAAGGAAAATTTTAAAGTTAAAGATTTCCGAAGCATGCTTTGGTTTTCTGACCTCTGGTCAAGGAGTAGACTGGTTATAACCGCGAAAAGGGGGGCGGAGCCACCTCAGAGTTTAGCGGATTTCAATTTTTTGGCCGTTTCGGACGACAAATTTTTAAAAAATAGCATGGAAGAAATATTAAAGGATGATTTAGCGGTACTTTTCCCGCAAATACAAGAGAAAATTCTTCCTGACGGAACAGAGGTTAGAGAACTTTTAGCCAATCCTGATATTTTTAAATTTCAAGAAGAAGAGATTGGAGGCTTGCCCTTTCGTTACCTCCCTGTGGAAAACTTAAGTCAAGAATTTTTAGTTGGGAGAGAAGATCAGAGGTTGATATTTAGTAATTCAACAGAACTGGCGCAATCTTTTTTATCTAATGTTCACCGTCGGCCTGATTATTATGGTAAAAATTTAGGAGAATTAATTTCGAGTTGTTTAAAGTGGTTAACTCCTGATTTTGGTGGGATAATTTTTGAGGTAAATTAATTTGTTTAGAGGTAGATAAATTTTTAGAGGATAGCTGTGGATAAATTGTGAACAAGGATAATATTCATTTGGGGATAAGTACATATTTTTATTGGGATAAAAAATATTTTTTCTTTTAAATAAGCCAAAGTTTGAGGATTGACAAAAAGAGTAATTTTGTGGTATAATATTTATAGAACATTGAAATCGGAGACGTTTGGCAGAAAAATACAATTGATAAGCGGTAAGTATCGGCCAAATTTCTCCCTTCTCTACTCTTCGTCATAGGTCTTCTGCTGGCAAGGCCTGATTCTAAAACAAAAACAAAAATTATCTTTTCGGTGAAACTCCCCTCTGGAGTTCACCACAAGAACGGTAGAGGAGCTTCTCGCTTTGAAGTCAGCAAAAAGCGTTCCTTCCCCAAGACCGGAATCTCTTTTCTCCGCCTAAGGCGGGATAAGGGTGAGTCAAGGGGGCACAAAGGGCGCAACGGCCATTTATTAATATTATTATATAAGGGCGCAGTTGCGCCCTTTTAAAGTTGTAAAAGTAAACTTTGCCCGCCCGATGGTTCCATAAACCTTGAAAATTATTTGATATTAATGTATACTTAATTTGAAGAGGATATTATTAAAGAAATCCGCTTTTTATTAAAAAGTAATAAAAAAATATATGGCAGCACCGAGTAATCTTGATAAGGAATTTATCAAAAAAATAGAAGATCAGCTTCTCGCGGAAAAAGAGCGCTTGGAAAAAGAGTTATCTCAGTTTACTAAAAAGAATCCGCACAACGCATCAGACTATGATGCTAATTTTCCGACTATAGGCGATGCGGAAGATGAAAACGCCGCTGAAGTTGCGACCTATAGTGATAATCTAACGTTGGAAAGGACATTAGAGTCGGCCTTGCGCGACGTAAACGGTGCTCTAAAGCGAATCAAAGAAGGAACATATGGTATTTGCAAATATTGTGGCCAGGTTATTGACCCCAAGAGACTCGAGGCTCGTCCGTCATCTTCTGCCTGCATGGAGTGTAAATCTAAGTTTAGCAAATAAGGCCTGAGTAAAATGTTATTTATTCGCAAAATAATGCTTATCAATTTTTTGATAAGCATTTTGTTTTTAGTCGACCGTTTGACAAAAGGGTTGGCTTTTAAAATTCCCGAGGGAGGACTTTTTTTGTTTTCAGAAAAATTTATTGGCTTGCGATTATATAAAAATTTTAATTTGATTTTCAATATTGTTTTGCCGGAATGGTTGATGTACCTCTTAATAGGTGCAATTTTAATAGTTTTAATTTGGTTTTTAGTTAAAAATTACCTTTGTAAAAATATTTTTTTAATTTTTTCTTTAAGTTTGATTATTTCTGGGGCGATAAGTAATTTACTAGATCGGCTATTTTGGGGGTATGTTGTTGATTTTTTAAGTTTGTTTAATTATTCGATTTTTAACCTGTCAGACATTTATATTGTTTGCGGCGTCGGTTTGGTTTTTATCTTAGAATTTATTTTAAAAAAGAAAAAAACAGCTATTAGCTGAAAGGAACAATGTCTTCAAAAATTTTTTCCGCGGCGATTGTTGGATTAGACGCAGAGCTTGTGGAAGTTGAAGCCGATATTTCTCCGGGACTTAGTCACTTTACCATTGTTGGTTTGCCAGACGCGGCAGTTCAGGAATCGCGTGAACGAGTTCGTGCTGCTATTAAAAACAGCGATTTACCCTTTCCTCGGACGCGGGTTACGGTTAATTTAGCTCCAGCTGATTTAAAAAAGGAGGGCCCTTCTTACGATTTGCCCATTGCCGTAGCTATCCTCCTGGCTTCAGGATTTTTAGTTTTGCCTGAGGAAGATAAGAATGAGGAGAAAAAAAATTTAGAAATTTTCCCAGAAAGAAAAAATCCAGAAAATCTTTTTTGCCCAGATGCGCTTTTTGTTGGAGAGTTGGCGCTTGATGGGATTCTGCGTCCGGTAAATGGGATTTTGGCCATTGCTGCCGCCGCCAGAGCAAGGGGGATAAAAAATTTATATGTTCCTGAAGATAACGCCCGGGAGGCAAGTTTAATTGAAAATTTAGGGGTTATTCCGGTAAAAAATATTTTTCAACTAGTTAATCATTTAGCAAAAAAGATTTTGATTACGCCATTTTCTAGAGAAGAGCAGGATAGCCTTAGAGATACCGCTTTAACCGATGAAGAGAATTTTGATATGGCGTTTGTGCGGGGACAAGAATATGCAAAACGCGCTCTGGAAATTGTTGCTGCTGGCGGACATAATTTATTGATGTCCGGTCCGCCGGGGTCGGGAAAAACATTACTTTCAAAAACTTTACCGTCAATTTTACCGGCGCTTACAATTGACGAGGCGTTGGAAGTTACAAGAATTTACTCGGTAGCGGGAATTTTACCTCCTGATTTGCCGCTCGTGACGCGTCGGCCATTTCGCAGTCCGCATCATACTGCTTCAAATGTTTCTCTTGTTGGCGGGGGAGCCTGGCCAAGGCCGGGAGAAGTAAGTTTGTCACATCGGGGAGTTTTGTTTTTAGACGAATTTCCAGAATTTAGTCGAGCCGTTCTTGAAAGTTTGCGTCAGCCGCTCGAAGATGGGGTTGTTACAATTTCTCGGGCCGCGGGAAGCCTACAATTTCCGGCAAAATTTATTTTAGTTGCTGCGCGAAATCCCTGCCCTTGCGGCTACAATACTGACCCAGAAAAAGTTTGCACTTGTTCGCCCGGGGCAGTTTTACGTTATCAGAAAAAAATTTCCGGTCCGCTTTTGGATAGAATTGATTTGCATATTGAGGTTCCTCGAGTGAAGTTTGAAAAATTGGCCGAGGCGAAAGTAGCGGAAAGTTCGGCAGAAATTAAAAAACGCGTTGAACAAGCGCGGAGCCTGCAGCGGGAAAGATATAAAAAATATAAAATTTTAACAAATGCTGAGCTGCCTTCTAAATTGATTAGAGATTTTTGTCAAATAGATGAATCAAGCCAAGAATTTTTAAAAAACGCTGTCACTCAAATGCGTTTGACGGCCAGAGCCTATTATCGCCTGCTAAAAATTGCGAGAACTATTGCTGACCTTTCTGTCGAGGAAAAAATTTTACTGCCGCATGTAGCAGAAGCATTGCAATATAGGGCCAAGGAGACAGAATAATTTTTTCAAAAAAATAAAAACACCAGCATTATAATCTGGTGTTTTTATTTATAAAACAATTTATTTTATATAATTTAGGGGATTATAAATTTTACCGTTAATCCTCACCTCAAAGTGAAGATGGGGGCCGGTAGAGCGCCCGGTAGAACCCTCGAGACCAATTTCCTGTCCTCTTTTGACAGTATCACCGTTTTTAACATTTATTGTGGTCATATGTGCATAGAGAGTTACGACTCCACCTCCGTGGTCTATCATAACATTATGACCGTATCCAGTTTTAATATACTGGACACGCGTAACCACGCCATCGTCTGCCGCGAGAATTGGGGTGCCGGCCGGGCAGGCAATATCCACGCCGGTATGTCTCCATCCAAAATATTGGGAAATGCGACTGCAACCATTCGGCCAAAGCATTTTTCCACTAGTAGGAACAGAAGTACGTGAAGGAATGTTTACGATATTTCTGCTAGCCACGTTGCTTGTGCGCGGCGCTGGAGTCGGGGCGGGGACTTTTCCGTCTGGCACTAAAATATATTCGCCAATTTTAATATCGCTCGAATCCGGAAGGGCGTTGGATTCTAATATTTTTTCTGCGCTAGCGTTATAGTATTTGGCTATTTTATCAACTGTGTCGCCACTTTTTACTTTATGCAATACGCCATTCGTCGGTAAGATAATAAGTTTATCGCCCGGCCGAATCGTGCTGTAGGAGGAAAGGCTGTTTGCCCAAAGAACAGTGTTTACGCTAATACTAAATTTTTCGGCGATTGAACCGATTGTGTCGCCGCCCTCGACTTCATATTCAACGATTTTCGTTCGAGTGCCAGAATCAATAATCGAGGGCATGTTTGGATTTAAGAGAGCGCTATCATTTTCCCTGGCAATGATTGGCAAGTCTCCCGAAAAATCTTCACTATTTAAAGTAGCGGTAGGTACGGCAATGCCAACATCCTCCAAATAGCTTGTTGTTTTTACGCCGCCCGCGTTGGCAGTTTCCTGAACAAAATCATTAAATTCAGAATCCCCGCTTTCGGATAAGGTATAAAGAATACTTTTTTTACCAACTTGTTCAATATTTTCAAGCGATGCCGCTCTCGCGCTTAAACTTGATAATATGGAAAGCAGGGCAATAAGGGTTATAATCGAATGGGTAACATAACGGCGGGTAAGAGGATAAATAATTTTGACTTTAATAGGTCCGTAAATTTTGTCCCAAGAGCGGATTTTTATAAAAATAGCAATTTTATAGATTTTTACCGCAAATGAAAAAAGGACAGTTTTAGCAAACCACCGGAGCGGCTTTACGACTGTCCAAGTTAGGATGAAAACAAGAAAATTTTTCAAATGTATGAGTCCGTTCAAGAGGCCAACTAGAATTTTGATACCAGCCTTTTTCAACAAAAATAAAGCGTTTTGGGCCATATTTTAATTCAATTACAAGTATATCAGAAGGTGGGCGGGAAGTCAACCTTAGGTTGGGTAGGGGGCATTTATGCTCTTTACAATTTAACTGTTTTAAGGTAAATTTAATGCCGTGAGGGATTTAATTTAATTTTAATATTTAAAAGAGAAATTATGCTTTATTCTCTGCTTTTTGCTCTGGGTGCGGCGATCTTGGCCATTGTTGTTGGCCTTATCCTTGTCAGATGGATTTTGAAATTGCCAGCCGGAGATGAAAAAATGCAATCAATTGCCAAGGCTATTCAAGAAGGAGCCAAGGCGTACTTGAATCGGCAGTACAAAACCGTGGCCATTGTCGCGGTAATTTTATTTGCGTTGCTGCTCTTTTTGGGAGTTTACGCTTCGCTTGGATTTTTAGTCGGGGCGGCGGCATCAGCTTTGGCTGGGTATATTGGAATGTACATTTCCGTGCGAGCCAATGTCCGAACAGCCGAGGCGGCAAAAAAAGGATTAAAGGAGGCCCTGGCCGTTGCCTTCCGCGGCGGGACAGTGACGGGTTTGCTCGTTGTTGGTTTAGCGCTTTTTGCCGTGGTTGGATTTTTTATGCTTTTAGTTTATGTTTTTGGGCAAGATCCGGCAGATGCTGTTAAAGCTTTAGTTGGTTTAGGGTTTGGAGGAAGTTTAATTTCTGTTTTTGCTCGGTTGGGTGGAGGAATTTATACCAAAGGGGCTGATGTCGGGGCAGATCTCGTTGGAAAAGTTGAAGCAGGAATTCCGGAAGATGATCCAAGAAATCCGGCGGTTATTGCCGATAACGTTGGCGATAACGTTGGCGATTGCGCGGGTATGGCTGCAGACTTATTTGAGACTTACGCGGTCTCGGCAATTGCCGCGATGTTGCTCGGCGTTTTGCTCTTACCAAATTTTTCCAATTCGTTGATTTATCCTTTGGTTTTAGGCGGAGTAGCGATTGTTTGTTCAATTATTGGAACGTTTTTTGTCCGTCTTGGAAAAAAGCAGGGGATTATGGCTGCGCTTTACAAAGGATTAGTGGCAAGCGCAGTGCTCGCGGCAGCAGCTTTCTATCCGATTACTGCTTGGCTCATGAAAGGTAACGGATCATACGAAGTTTGGAAATTATATGTCGTGTCGCTCGTCGGTATTGTCATTACTTTTGGAATGATGGCAATTACCGAATACTATACTTCTAAAAAATATCGACCGGTGCGTGAGATTGCCAAGGCTTCAACGACCGGACATGGTACAAATATTATTACCGGCCTTGCGATGTCCATGGAATCAACTGCCATGCCCGTGCTTTTGATTGTCGCGGGAATTTTGTTTTCTTTCTGGCTCGCGGGGATTTATGGCGTGGCAATTGCGGTTATGACCATGCTATCAATGACGGGAATTATTGTGGCAATTGATGCCTTTGGTCCGATTACCGATAATGCTGGCGGTATTGCAGAAATGGCCGGCTTACCAAAAGAAGTTCGCGATATCACCGATCCGTTGGATGCGGTTGGAAATACTACAAAAGCCGTAACCAAAGCTTACGCTATTGCTTCAGCCGGACTTGCGGCGCTTGTTCTTTTTGCTTCTTATGTTCATGAAATTACAGCGCTTGGATTCAAAGATAAAGTTTTTGATTTGTCAGATCCAAAAATCATTGCCGGATTATTTATCGGCGGCTTACTCCCGTATTTGTTTGGTTCAATGGCAATGCGGGCGGTCGGAAAAGCTGGCGGAAAAGTGGTTGATGAAGTTCGACGTCAGTGGAAAGAAATAAAAGGTTTAATGGAGGGAACGGCCAAACCGGACTACGCGGCCTGCGTGGATATTGTTACCAAGTCGGCTATTCGCCAGATGATTGTTCCGGCTCTTTTGCCGGTTGTCGCGCCGATTTTGGTTGGTTTATTTTTGGGCCCGAAAGCATTAGGTGGATTATTAGTTGGTTCGATCGTTACAGGATTGTTTGTCGGAATTTCCATGACTTCGGGTGGCGCGGCTTGGGACAATTCAAAGAAATTCATTGAAGAAGGAAATCACGGCGGCAAAGGGTCATTTGCTCATCAAGCTGCGGTCACCGGAGACACGGTTGGAGATCCATATAAAGACACAGCCGGCCCGGCAATCAATCCAATGATTAAGGTTTTGAACATTGTGGCACTTTTGATTATTGGACTTTTGATTTAGTAGGTAAAATAAATTCCACCCGTCTTTGCGGCGGGTGGAATTTTTGTTTGTCCCGCGAGAAGTCTATGTATTCAAAATATATTTTATCTAAAAATAGATAGAGTTGATGTAATTAAATTTTTCCTAAAAATTTCTGGCTGGATTTGACAAAATATTTTAGGTAATTTAAAATATCATTACTATGGTTAAAAAGATTTTTATTTTTATTGATATTATTGCTGGCCACTGGCGGTCTGGGCGTTTTTAATCTTTCTAAATTAAAAATGAACTGGCCGCTAGACGCGGTCAGTTTTCTTTTTAAAAGGGTTTTGTCTTTCCGAAATAGTTGTGAAAGTTTCGCAACTATTTCGGGGAGGGAAAAGGAATGGGCGCAGGAGGCGCCGGAGAGGGAGGATAAGAAATGGTGAAAGTTTGTCCAGTTCACGGGAGGCAGTTGGAGATTCGAAAAGGAAAACCGTACTGTGAGCGCTGCGATCGCATGGGAAGGCATGGTCAGATCATCGTTCCGGCTTGCCTCAATCCGCAGTGTAGATCGATCCTGCTCGTTGTCGGGGTCTTGATCAAGGGCCAGCCGGCTGCCAAGTTCGGTTGGCGGTACACCAGGGAGGAGTTGAGGGACGGCAAACTCCACGAGCTCTACGTTTCCCCCTTGTGGGGAGACCATACGAGTTTTCCGGGGTTGGGCGACACTGTTCTTGATGGGGAGGTACTTGATCTCTTCTGTCCTATTTGCGGACATGAATTTCCGATCGCGGCCTATTGCGAGTGTCGAGCCAAGATGGCGATGATTCCGGCGCTCTACATGAACGATGGCGCGGATGGCTTCATCGAGGTTTGCGCCAGGAGGGGGTGCCCCGGGCATCGGAAACAGCGGCCCGACGAGCGGAGAGCCGCCCTTGCCGCCACCGCTGGACTGCAGTTCATGTGTGGGGCTCCTGATCCCGACGGGTTTTCTCAAAACCCTCGTCGTGTCGGCGGAAGATAGGAGGGAAATGACCTAGAGCATAAGTAGGTCTTCGGGCGAATCTGCAGGAGCAGGTTCGCCCCATTTTTATCTTGAATTATTTATTTCACGTCCGCAAATATTTCCACGCGGGGGTTGACAAGATTTTTCTATATGATATGATAACTTGTTCAGAACTAAAACCACCGAAAACCTGCAGACACGACAAGCACGGGGGTTAATCCTGCGTTCGCCTGGCTCTGGCTCGGCAAAACGCGGGAATAACTCTCTTGTCTGCAGATTTCCGGTGGTTTTTTATTTTAAAAGGTTAGGGGGGATAGGGCCGGATCGGGAATTCCATCCGGACTTGCGGGGACTGCCGGTGTTTCTGGAGCAGACTCTTTGCCAATCAAACAAACTGCACTCCAAGGAACATAATGACTTGTCCAGGTTTCAGTTTTAACTTCACCATTTTTCAAAGTAATAGTTCGGTCAAATTCTGCGTCGGCGCCTGTGTGGGCCCGCTCAGTACATTTTTTAACTCCCGGAGCCAAATCTTCTGTTTCAATAATTTTGGTTGGGCCGGGGCTTACAAAATTATAAATTTTTGGTTTTGTTATTTCTACTTTACGGCCATCGGGGGTTCCCCATAATTCAAAAGTAAGTTCATTCCCACTGATTTTCGTTTGGAGCAAAAGATAAGCTGGCGTATCATTAATAAATTTTAAATCAGGGCTTGGGCTATAAATTGTAGCGTCCATTCCGGCTGGTTCATAATAAACTACGCGATAAGAATGTGGACGGCGTTCAGTAACAGGCAAACCAGCATCGAGTGCTACGCGAAAAGCCGTAGTACCGATTTGGCATAACCCCCCGCCGTATTCCGGGATTGTTTTATTTCCTTTGATAACCAGTTCTGGAAGATAGCCGGTTGAGCCATCAATATTTCCCAGGGTTTTATTTAAAGAAAATTCTTCGCCAGGCGCGATCAAAACGCCATTTAATTTTGCCGCGCCGACTTTAATATTATGGCGACGGTTTACGGGACTGCCGGAAAAGTCCGAAGTTCCCGTCCCAACCAGCTCCTGTATACCCAAATTATTAATTGTTCCGATGGGAATTTCCGGAGCAGTGATTTTGACGATAAGCTGGACAGTTTCTTCTTTATCGGGAACGACATTTTTAGAACAGGTATCCGGAATCTTCGTTTCATCAAGATTTATAATATAGTTGTTTATTAGTTCGTAGCTTGCGTCAATATTTAACTCTTTTCCCCCTTGATGAAGTTGGAATTCCTCAACAATGCCATTTTCTATTGTAAATTTTGCATTTTGCGGAGAAACATTAATTTCCTTTGCTAAATTTTCCAAGTATTCTTTCAGCTTTTCTTTATTTAATCCAACGGTTATATCGTTTGGGGTTCTCTGAAATTCGAGGTAATTTTTAATTTCTTTTTGTCCAATAACCCAGGTTTTTTGGGTTTCGCCCAGAGTCAGAAAACAGAGATTAGATAATCTTTGAGCGCGTTCGGCGGCAAGCAGAGTTTCTGTTTTTTTAATCTTCGCCTTTTCTTCGGCTAGTTTGAGAATGGTGGGGGAGTCCTCAAGATCGGAAATTTTTGAAAAAGCTTCTTGGATAGCCGAAGAATAATTAAAAGTCCAGCCGTCCTCTTCGTCGCTAACTTCAACCTTGGTTTCGTTGCCGCTTGAAATAAATTTTATTTTTGCGTCTTTCGGTTCTTTCTCTAAATAACCAAAACTTTCTTTCAGAACATTAATCATTTCTTCTTCGGCAATTTGGTACTTTAAGGGAATCTTTTTACCAAACAGTAAAAATTTAATTTGATTTCCTAGGTTACTCCATAGGTTTTTATCACGCCCTTGCGAGAAGGCTTCGTCTACGGTTTCATTATTTTTTAGAGAAAAAATCGTGCGGGAAAGATCGGGATCGCTTGCGGCCGTGACGAGCGGAACAAGGTAGGCTTTTTTATTTTGGTAAGTGAAAATAACGCCTTCTTCGTTGAATTTTTTTATAGCATCCGCAAGAGCAAGCTTGGCCTCATCTTTCGTTTTGCCGCCTAGTTTTAGATCGCCGACTATTATACCAGGATAAACTTTATTGGAAAATATTTTTTCAAAAGCAAAAGCAGATCCAGCCGGTAAAACAATTAATAACAAAAAAATGGCGATAATAATTTTGAGCCATTTTTTAACGACATTTTTTTTCGGAAGCTTTTCGGCTGGGTTAGATGAAACAGTGTCTGGCGATTGTTTGTTTTTCTTTTTATCCATTTTTTTTATTTTGCAAGATTTCGTTCAAAAGAGTTTTGGCCAACCTTGTTCTTTCTTCTTCATCCGACTGGTTTGTGAAAATCCCTAGTCGGACGGCCGAACCTTCTTTCGCATCTTCGGGCAAGTTTTGTTTTGGCCAGAGGAGTTCTTGTCCATCTTCGGTTTTTATGACGGCAGAATCTCCTTCAAATCTATCGATCGCCGCTTTTATGAATTTCATAAGATTAAAATTCCTCCTTAACTTTAACTTGAGCGTCAGAAATGGCCTTTGGTAAAACAATAGTTAGGAGGCCGTTTTTTAAAGTAGCTTTTATTTTATCTGCCTTAACGTCTTCTGGCAGAACAATGGTTCTGGAAAATCCGCCCCAATAACATTCGCGATATAAATAATCGGACGGGGCAATATCAATCTCAACTTCACGTTTTCCACGGATAGTTAAAAGATCATTGTTAACCATAATGTTTAGGTCGTCGGGTTTTACCCCGGCCACAGTTGAGCGGACAACAATTTCTTTATCATTATGATATACGTCAACAGAGAGCTGGCCCTCGTAGTCTTTAGAAAGCCAGACATGGGGTTCTTCGGCAGATTCCTTTTGGACAGGGAAGAAATTTTCCTCTTCAGGTTTTTGATTTTTAAGGGGGAAGAGGTTTTTGAGCATAGAAGTGAAATTGAATTATATAATTGTAGATTATTTTAAAAGAGTTGTCAAAATTTTTGTACTTTGCTATGATAGTAAAAATAACTTGGCCCTATCGTCTAGTCTGGTCTAGGACACCACGCTTTCAATGTGGTAACACGGGTTCGAATCCCGTTGGGGCTACTTAAAGTTCAGCTACTATAAAGTAAGGAAAGATAGATGACAGTTTTGGGCATTGAAACATCTTGCGATGAAACATCAGCGGCGGTTCTTGAAAATAAGGACGGCCGTTTTTTGGTTTCGTCAAATGTTGTTTCATCTCAAATAAAAATTCACGCCAAGTATGGCGGAGTTGTTCCGGAGGTGGCCGCAAGGATTCACGTAGAAGCAATTTTGCCGGTTTTGGAAGAGGCGCTTGGAAAAGAAGGTATGGAAAAAATTGACGCGATTGCTGTGGCGGCCGGCCCGGGTTTAATCACCTCGCTTCTGGTGGGAAATGAAGTGGCAAAAATTTTGTCTTGGTTTTTTAAAAAACCGCTCGTTGGAGTGAACCACATGGAAGCACATATTTACGCGAATTGGCTAATGAATAAAAAAATAAATTTTCCTGCGTTGTGCCTTGTTGTGAGTGGGGGGCATACAGAATTATTTTTGATGCGCGGACACGGAAAATATGAAGTAATTGGCGAGACGAGGGATGATGCGGCCGGAGAATGTTTTGATAAAACGGCAAAAATTTTAGGATTGGGATACCCGGGCGGACCGGCAGTCGCCGCAGAAGCGGAAAAATTTTCGGCGGGCAATTATTCCCCCGCAGAAAAGTTGCCGAGACCAATGGTGGATTCTCCAGATTTTGACTTTTCTTTTTCCGGATTAAAAACAGCTGTGCTTTACGCGGTGCGCGATTTAAAAAATAAAAATAAAATGGAGGAAATTATTCCGCCCACGGCGCATGAGGTCCAGGAGTCAATAGTAGATGTTTTAATTGCAAAAACAATTCGTGCGGCAAAAAAATATAAAGCAAAAACATTGATGCTTGCCGGAGGAGTTTCGGCCAACAAAAGATTGCGTGAGCGATTTATAGAGGCGGTAGAAAAAGAATTTCCGAACGCGAACTGGAGTATCCCGGATTTTAAATATTGCACTGACAATGCGGCAATGATCGCGGCGGCCGGATATTTTCATGCTGCAAAAAAAGATTTTACACCGTGGCATAAATTAAAAGTTGATCCGAATTGGGAATTATGAAAAAAATTTTTAAAAATGAAAAAGACACTTTAGAATTTGCGGAAGAATTTTCCAAAACTTTACGCGGTGGGGAAGTGATCGCATTGGTTGGAGAACTTGGCGCAGGAAAAACGGTTTTTACGCGTGGTTTGGCGCGGGGATTTAGAATTAAGCAAAAAATTCAAAGTCCGACATTTTTATTAATGAAAATATATAAGGTAAACCTTTCAGCAGGCTCGGGGTATAAGATTAAAAATTTAGTTCACGTAGACGCGTACCGGTTGAGTGGCGCGCAAGAACTTGTGAATATCGGTTTATTAGATTGGTTTGGTCGGCCGGATACAGTGATCGTGATCGAGTGGGCCGACAAAGTTAAAGAATTGTTGCGTGGGAGGAAAGTGATAAAAATAAAAATGGAATTAGGCAAGAGAGAAGAGGAGAGGATAGCTGAAATAAGATAATGAGTAATTTAATTAAAAAACGGCCTTTCGGCCGTTTTATTGTTTTTATTTTTTTACTCCGCCGCGGAGAAGACTTCAGAAACAGAGGTGACTCCGGCCAAGGCCTTTAATAATCCGTCCTGAACCATTGTTACCATCCCGGCTTTGGTCGCAATATCCTGCATTTGATATTCGGAAACTTGCTCTGACAAAATTATTTTTTCAATTTCCGCGCTCATTACCATAATTTCATAAATGCCGAGTCTACCTTTATAGCCAAGATTATTACAAATGTCGCAGCCGGTTCCTTTATAAAACTTCATCGCCGCTAAATCTTTTTCATACTTTTCTTTTGCCGTCGCTGGCAATGTATCAAGAATTTTTTTCGCGCGTTCTAAAGTTTCCGCGTCCAGATTATCTTCAACTTTACAATTTTCACAAATTTTTCTAACCAAGCGTTGGCCGATCACGGCGTTTAAGGCTGGCGCCAATAAAAACGGCTTTACGCCCATGGACATAAATCGGGGAATGGCGCCTGAGGCGCTGTTCGTGTGAATTGTGGAAATTACCAAGTGCCCGGTAAGCGCGGCCTGGATGGCGATGTCGGCTGTTTCAATATCGCGAATTTCACCAACCATGACAACATCAGGGTCTTGGCGCAAGATTGATTTTAAGCCTTTAGCAAAAGTATAGTCGCGAGAGTAGTCAACTTGGCTTTGATTTATTCCTTCTAATTTATATTCTACTGGATCTTCTAAGGTAATAATTTTTACGCCAGGTTCGTTAAGTTTATTTAAAATTGCGTAGAGAGTCGTAGTTTTACCAGAGCCGGTTGGACCAGTTGTGATAATCATGCCGTTTGGTCGCTCGGTTTGCGTTTTAAGTTGCGAATAAGCTGGCTCCCAAAGTCCAAGGCCGTCAAAACCAAGTCCGGCAGTGGATGGCATCAATAAACGCATAACCACAGATTCACCATAAGACGTTGGAAGGCAAGAAACGCGGACATCAATCTTTCCATCTTTAACATAAATAGTGAAACGACCGTCTTGAGGAACATCCGTAACATTAATTTTCAGACCGGAAAGAAGCTTAATGCGGGAAATCACTTTTGACCATAATTCTTTTGGCAACGACGCAGCCTCGGCCAAAACTCCATCAACACGAAAACGAATTTTTATATCTTTTTCTTCCGCTTCAATGTGGATATCGGAAGAGCGGGCCGTTATTGAAGCCCCAATTACCATTGTGACGATATCTGTAATATTCGCTTTTTGAATTTTTTCGTGCAAATCTTTGAAGTTTTTTATTTCTTCGGAAAATTTTTCTAAATCTTTTTCGGTGATTTCTACGCCACTTACAACTTTCTTAATTGTTGGCAACGCGGCGTAGAGCTTGAAGGCAAGCTTAAAACTATTTTCTGAAATTAAATAAATTTCTCCATGGCTGTGGAATTTATCTTCCAGAGAAAGAAGAATTTCTTTAATTTGTTCATCTGTCGGATCGACTGCCCCGATCCTTATTTCTGTTCCGGTATTTAGAAAACAAATTATTTTTAATTTTTCCGCAATTTCTTTTGGGACGGAAGTCAGAGTTTCTGGGCTTATAGGGAAGCCTTTTAAATTAATATATGAAAAACCCGAATCAGCCGCTTTTTTTTCTGCGACTTTCTCCTTTTCTTTCAGGGCAATCTCTGCCATTTTTTCTTCAAATTTTTCTTGAGCGTCTTCTGAAGCAGCTCGGGGCGCGGGGGAAGCACCGCCAGAATATTGTTTCAGGAGATCATCAATTGATGGGTTTGCCATGGTAAGTTTATATTTTTATTTGCCAATACCAACGAATCTTAATAATTTACTCCAGATTTTTTTCTTATTTATTTCTATAAAAAGTAGCGACCAAGAAGAGAACTGGAAAGTGGAAATTACGGCGCCGGCGAAGAAGAGGGCAATAAACCAGCCGAGCGTGGCGAGGAAAGTAATGAGCCAAAATCCAATTGTGAGCTCGAGATAGGAAAAAGCAAAAAGGATAAGGGCAACCGGAATCATGTATAAAAGGGTAAACAAGACCATGCCAATTCCCGCGCCAACCGTTATAGCAAAAAGCAGGAGGGCCATTTCAATAGAGATGAGCCAGTTTTTTATAAACATTTTCCAGCTCAACCTAATTGATTCAACAAAGCTTTTATTTTCCATGATTACAAAACAAGTCGCGTAAACGGCCATAAAGGAAATAAACAGGGCGAGGGAAGTGAAGATAACAAAAGCTAAAATATAAAGTAGCAGGTTCAATCCGACGTTACCTCCTTGTCCAGTCAAAAATAGCATGGCAGGGACAGTAATTAAAACAAGCAGGCCAAAGGTAAGGGCTTTAGAAAGAATATTAAGACCCAAAACCGGCCAGAAATATTTTTTTCCTTCGACCCAACCTTCGTGTAAAGATGTTTTTTTGCGGCTAGCTATTTTTTGGACCGAAGAAATAAGTGCGCCTCGGGAAGTTATGATAATCCAAATTAAAAAAGCCATAGCCACCAAGATTACAAAGAAAAGGACCCAAAGCAAACTTACAAAAAGAGGAGATCGAACATAAATATCCTCAAGGCGGGGGAAAGATAACAATTCCGTAAGCCACGCCCATCTGGAGACCACAAGGGTTGCCTCGCCTTCTGAAACAATGCGTCCAAAACCTTTAATTAAAATTTCATAAATTCCTCCGTTTCCGGCAAGCGCGGCAAAAAGCCCAAAAACCCATAAGAACCGATTTTGTTTCGTAATTTCCCAAGCCTTTTTAAAGATAGGCCGGTAAACTTTTTTTGGTGTTTTAAACATATTTCCCCCTTGAACACAGCTCGGGCTGCATTCATTATTTAAATATTTCTTCAAATTCTTCTTTTTCTATTGTTTCTTTTTCAAGCAAGATTTTTACGATTTCTTCAAGTTTATTTTTTTTCTTTTTAATAATATCCAGAGCGGTTTTAGTTGCTTCGGTTAAAAGATGAGAAATTTCCTGGTCAATAGTTTCAGCGACTTTTTCACTATAGTCGCGTTGTTCGTGGATTTCTCGGCCAAGGAAAATCATTTCTTCTTTTTCTCCAAAAGTCCTAGCGCCGAGCTTGTCGCTCATGCCAAACTCTGTGATGAGCCGGCGGGCAAGGCGAGTCGCTTGCTTTAAGTCGTTTGAAGCGCCGGTTGTTACTTCACCAAAAATTTCTTTTTCCACGGTATGGCCGGCAAGCATGACGGCGAGATCATCAATAAATTCCGAGCGGCTGTGTAAGTGTTTATCTTCCGTCGGAAGTTTTAAGGTATAGCCCGCAGCCCGCCCGCGAGAGATAATAGAAATTTTATGGACAGGATCGGCGTGAGGAAGTTCGTGGGCAACGAGGGCATGGGCCGCTTCATGATAAGCGGTAATATTTCTTTCTTTTTCCGAGAGGATATGGCTTTTTCTTTCTGGTCCAAGCATAACTTTTTCTACACTTTCTCTTATCTCGTCCATGCCAATTTGAGTTTTATTTCTTCGGGCAGAAAGAATGGCAGCCTCGTTTAAAAGGTTGGCTAAATCAGCTCCGGAAAAACCAGGCGTTCGTTCGGCAATTTTTTTCAAATCAACATCGGATGCAATGGGTTTTCCTTTGGTATGGATTTTTAAAATTGCTTCGCGGTCTTTTATGTCTGGTTCGTCTAAAATTACTCTGCGGTCAAATCTGCCCGGGCGAAGAAGGGCCGGATCTAAAACATCAGGACGGTTTGTCGCCGCCAAAACTATCACGCCGGAGTTTGGCTCGAAGCCATCCATTTCCACTAAAATTTGGTTTAAGGTTTGTTCGCGCTCATCATGAGATCCACCGAGTCCTGTTCCGCGTTGCCGACCGACTGCGTCAAGCTCGTCAATGAAAATTATGCAAGGCGCGCTTTTTTTAGCTTTTTGAAAAAGATCGCGGACGCGCGCCGCGCCAACTCCGACAAACATTTCCACAAATTCTGAACCAGAAATTGAAAAAAACGGAACATTAGCTTCGCCGGCAACAGCTTTGGCAAGTAAAGTTTTTCCTGTGCCGGGTGAACCCATTAATAAAACACCTTTTGGAATTTTCGCTCCGAGCTGTACAAATTTTTTTGAATTTTTTAAAAATTCCACTACTTCCCAAAGCTCTTCTTTCGCTTCTTTAACTCCGGCCACGTCTTTAAAAGTAATGCGATTCTTAGAATTTTTTGGAGCTTCTCTCGCGCCCGATTGGCCAAAGGAAAGGGCTTTGGTGTTTGCCCCCTGAACTTGGCGCATCATAAAATAAATTAAAGCGATAACGACAATCAATGGGAGAAGAAAGGGAAGAAGGGCATTCATCCAATAACTCCAGCCGGATTCTTCTGTAACTTCAATGGAAATATTTTTAACTTTTTCGGGATCGGCATTATAATTTTTAAAAAGCTCGCCCAAAGTTTCGTTCGTTTCTTTGCTTAAAGATTCTAGCGTTCCGCTGGCCAGGGTAATATTTAATTTATCTCCCTCAATGGAGATTTTTTGTATTTCGCCGGCATTGACTTGCTCCATAAATTTTTGCAGGTCAATATTTTCTACTTTTTTCGCCGACAAAGTTAGAGTGCTAAAAATTCCCGTAATGACGAGAAAAATTATAGCAGCGATGATAAAATTTTTGACGAGATTTTTCATAACATTATTATAATGATTATAACATAACAATTAACAATAAACAATTGACAAGTCAAATTTGACAGAAAATATAAATAAGATAAATTAAGAACGATTCCAGGGCCCAACACGGCCTAAAGGAGCGCGGGATTAGCCCGCCGCGTCGCATTCGGCTCGTGCGCCGCCGCGATTCGGCTTCCCGCCGAAACTGGTCAATCTGCCGGGTTAGCAGAAAAGACCTTTTGGCCCGAGGATGAGTAAAGTAAGGCCAAGAAGCACAAACAACAGTTCTTCGAGCGCGGCTCGATGTAAACCCTCGGTGGATGTTGCTGTGGTCTGAAACACTTGTCCTCGGGCCGGTTTTTTATAATTTTTATCTTGACAAAATCGGATTTTCAGATTAGTATTATTAGAGAGTATGGAAAATTTTTCTGAGGAAAAATTAATCAAACAGTATTTAAGGGGCGACAAAAAATCCTTAGAGATTTTAATTAATCAATATTTGAAAATAGTTTATAGTTTTGCTCTTCACATTGTTCATGACGAATCTGTCGCAGACGATATTACCCAAGAGGTTTTTGTTCGGGCGTGGAAAAATTTGAGAAAATTTGATGTTAAAAAGAACTTCAAAACCTGGATTCTTAGTATCACAAAAAATGCCGCCATAGATTATCTAAGAAAGAAAAAAGTTATGCCGTTTTCCGCCTTTGACAATAATGACGGCGGCAATGCGATTGCCGATGCGATTGTTGATCCGGCGGCGCCCCCCGACGAGATTATGGAACGAGCTGACACCAGCCAATTGCTCAAGACGGCAATGGAGCAATTATCGGAAAATTATAGGACAGTGCTTTATTTAAAATATTACAGCCAATTAACTTTTCAAAAAATTTCTGAAGTTCTTGGTGTTTCAATAAATACGGTGAAAAGCCGCCACAGGCGGGCATTGGCCGTTTTGAAAGAATTAATCGCGGAGAATTTATAAAATTATTTAGTTTTTAAAAGGGATGCACCAAAATGCATCCTTTTTTCGTATAACAATAAAGGGGAAAATTATGGATAAAAATATAGAAAAAATTTCAGAAAATTTTAATTTGGTCGATCCGCCGCCCGGTCTTTTTGATAAAATAATGTGTCGGATAGAAAAGGAAAGAAAGATTCTAACACTTCGTCGGAGAATTATCATTTTTTCGATTGGACTTGTTGGTTCGGCGATTGCCTTTATTCCAGCGCTTGCTTATGTGCGTACTGGTTTGGTTGAATCTGGATTTTCTGCGTTTTTTTCTTTAATTTTTTCGGACACAGAAATTGTTTTGGTTTATTGGAAAAATTTTGCCCAATCTCTTCTCGAGACATTGCCCGTAGCTGGGCTTGCTGTCTTTTTGGCTACCATAGCAGTATTTTTGGAATCGTTAAAAATGCTCGTTCGCGATTTAAAAAATTTTTATAATTCAAAACAATTAAGAAAGGCATAAAATATGAATATTGATAGAATTTTCCAATCAAAAATTTTTCAAGGAGTGATTATTGGAATTGCCACCTTGGCAGTTTTACTTTTTGTGTTTAAGGCTGGGATGACAGTAGGCATTAAAAAGGCAGATTTTTCTTGCCGTTGGAGTGATAATTATCATGAAAATTTTGGCGGTCCGCGGGGAGGCTTCTGGGGAGGATTTAATGATAAAGATTTCATAGAATCAAACGGAACTGTCGGGCAGATAATTAAAATTGATGGAGAAACATTGGTTGTCCGGGGGCGTGGAGACGTAGAAAAAATTATTATCACGAACAATGAAACGGCTATCAAGCGTTTGAGGGATACAATTAAAGTTTCGGATTTAAAAATTGACGAGAATATAATAACAATCGGCGAACCAAATGAGACTGGGCAGATAGAGGCAAAATTAATTAGGGTAATGCCCTCTCCGCCAATGCCTTTTCCGGGGTTACCCCCTAGAAATTTTTAACTGAGAGATAAAAAATATGATTAAAAAAATTTCCACGCATATTTTGAAAAGAAAAGGAGTTTACAGCCTGGTTGCTATTGTTTTGGCGACCGGCGGATACCTTGGCACACAGACATTAAAAGACGACACGGCAGAAACTCGATATGTTTTGGCCTCTGTTGAGAAGGGAACTTTAATATCATCTGTTACGGGCACGGGCCAGGTTTCTGCCTCAAATCAAGTTGACGTGAAACCAAAGACATCGGGAGAAATTATTTCCGTATCAATAAAAACCGGACAAGAAATAAAATCAGGGGACATAATGATTAAACTTAATGCCCAAGATGCATATCGAAGTATCAGAGATGCCGAGGACAGTTTGGAAAGCGCGGAACTTTCCCTCGAGAGATTAAAAGAACCGGAAAGCGATTATTCTATTTTGCAAGCAGAAAATTCTCTTGCTTCGGCAAAAAACAATTTAGAAAAATTAAAATTGTCGCAAGAAATAGAATATCAAAAGGCCGAAGACGCGAAAGCCGAAGCAGAAGATAATATTAAAAAAGGCTACGAAGACGCCCTAGGAACAATTTCTGATGTTTTTTTAGATTTGCCAAGCGTGATGGCGGGCCTCAACGATGCGTTGTATGGTTATGAAATTAGCGAACACCAGGCAACAGTAGGGGGAAGGCAGGATAATACGAACGCCCTTTTTTCAACAACAAATATTGATGATCGGGATAGTCTTTGGGTTTTTAAAACTAATGCAGAAGATGACTATAAAGATGCGCGCGAAAAATACGACGCAAGTTATGAAAGTTATAAAAATATTGATAGATATTCCGAGCAAACAGAGATAGAAAATCTTCTTAGTAAAACTTTAGAGACGACAAAAACTGTCGCCCAAGCAATAAAAAGCGAGCTTAGCTATCTTGCGAGCTGGATTGACTTTCGAACGGAAATGAAGTGGGAAATTTTTCCGGAAGTGGAGTCTTATCAAAAAGAACTTGCTGGATATCTTAGCCAAACAAACAGCAATACTTCCAATCTAACCTCGATCCAAAGAACGATTGAAAATAATTTTGATGAAATAGATAATGCTATTCGTGATATTCAGGAAATGGAAAAAACTAATCCCCTGGACATTGCCGCAGCGGAAGCAACTATTAAAGAAAGAGAAGCCTCTTTAAAAAATTTAAAAGCTGGTCCGGACGCATTGGATTTACGTTCAGCAGAACTTTCGGTACGACAGCGGAGAGAATCTCTCGCCGAAGCCCGAGCCGAGTTGGCCGATTACGTGGTCAAAGCTCCATTTGATGGCGTTATCACCGACGTTAATGTTGAAGTTGGTGATTCAGTTTCTTCGGGTACCGCAATTGCAACACTTATTACCAAACAGCGCGTAGCAGAGATTTCTTTAAATGAAGTCGATGCCGCAAAAGTAAAAGTTGGCCAGAAGGTCACTTTGACTTTTGATGCCGTAAGTGACCTAACTTTGACCGGCGAAGTCGCGGAAATGGATACGTTGGGGACTGTTACTCAAGGGGTTGTTAGCTATAACGTAAAAATCATTTTTGATACACAAGACGAAAGAGTAAAGCCGGGGATGAGCGTCTCTGCCTCAATTATTACCGACCTCCGGCAGGATGTTGTTTTGGTCCCGAACGCGGCAATCAAATCTTTGGGTACAGAATTGTATGTTGAGGTCCCAGATGAAACTGTGGCGACAGAAACATTGAGCAGCACCGAAGGGGTTCTTTTGAAAAATTCTCCACGAAGACAGATTGTCGAGGTTGGTTTGGCCAATGATTCGTACACAGAAATTTTGAGCGGACTTAGTGAAGGAGAGCAAATAATTGCAAGAACAATTAGCTCGTCAAGTTCATCTTCTAGCACTTCCAGCACCCAAAGCAAGTCGGGTAATAGTTCGCTTTTTAATATGGGAAGCAGCGGACCTCCTGGCATGGGGAGATAATTGAAGATATGATTGAATGCAAAAACATAACAAAAACATATTTGACCGGGACGAGTGAAGTCGCAGTTCTAAAAGGATTGTCATTTGATATTACTGACGGGGAATTTGTTGCAATCATGGGACCATCTGGTTCGGGGAAATCAACCTTGATGAATATTTTAGGTGCGTTAGATGTTCCGACTGATGGCGAATATTTTTTAGATAAAAAAAATGTCGCCGCGCTTTCCGACGATGAGTTGGCTGATATTAGAAAAAATAAAATAGGTTTTGTTTTTCAGTCGTTTAATCTTCTCCCTCGCTCTACTGTTTTACGAAATGTGATGTTGCCGCTTGTTTATGCCGGGGTTCCAAAAGAAGAGAGAGAATTGAGGGCGCGTGAGGCGCTTAAAAACGCCGGCCTGGACGAGGAACATTTTTTCCATCTTACAAACCAACTTTCTGGCGGACAAATGCAAAGAGTGGCAATTGCGAGAGCGCTTGTTAATAATCCCTCGCTTATTTTAGCTGATGAACCAACGGGGAATCTCGACACTAAAACGGGAGAAGTGGTCCTTGGAACATTGGAAGAATTAAACGGGAAGAATAATCACACAATCGTTTTGATTACACACGAACGGGATGTTGCGGAACATGCCAATAGGATAATTCAGATTCGAGACGGCATTATTGTCTCCGACGAAAAAAATAAAAAATAGATTTTATGAAAATAGGAGATTTATTTGAAGAAATTTTTTTAGCTTTACTCGGAAACAAGGCCCGGTCTGGTCTTACGATTTTGGGAATTGTTATTGGCATTGGATCAGTGATTGCTATGATTTCCATCGGCCAGGGTGCGCAGGGATCAATTCAATCTAATATTGAATCTATCGGTTCAAACTTAATCCAGGTGATGCCCGGCATGCAGAGATCTTCTGGGGTAAGTGCCGGATGGGGATCGTCTCAAACATTGACATTGGAAGACGCGGAAGCGATTACCGCAGAGATATTTTTAGTTAACGACGTAGCACCGGAAATTTCTGGCAGATATCAAATAACCGCTAAAGGTACGAATACAAACACTTCTGTTGTTGGAGCGACGGCGTCATATACGGGAGTTCGAAATGTTGAAATAGATTTGGGTTCTTTTATCTCCGAACAAAACGTAAAAAGTATGTCCAAGGTTGCGGTTTTAGGACCAACAGTAAGAGACGACCTTTTTGGAGAAAATGCTGACGTGGTTGGGCAAACAATCAGAATTAAAGGAATGGAATTTAAAATTATTGGAGTGACAAAGTCAAAAGGGGGTAGCGGTTTTGGGAGTCAAGACGATATGATTTTTGTGCCCCTTTCCTCCGCTCAAAAATTTTTGGTTGGAAAAAGTTATGTGAGCACAATCAGTATCCAAGCAAAAGATGCCGAATCAATGACCGCGCTCCAGGAAGAAGTCACGTCGCTTCTTTTATCCCGCCATAATATTTCTGATCCCGGTTTAGCTGATTTTAGGATTATGAATCAGGCCGATATTGTGGCCAGCGCTTCATCCATAACCAATACATTGACGTTGCTTTTGGGTTCAATTGCCGGCATATCTTTAATAGTTGGAGGAATCGGAATTATGAATATGATGCTTACTAATGTCACGGAACGAACACGAGAAATTGGTTTGCGTAAAGCGATCGGTGCCAAACGAAAAGATGTCAGTCTGCAGTTTTTAGTTGAGGCCATGGTGCTTACTTTAGTCGGTGGGGCGGTAGGAATATTTTTTGGATGGCTTGCGTCTTTAGGCGTAGAAAAGTTTGGCGGGATTACTACTGCGATTTCACCCACCTCGGTTTTTCTAGCTTGCGGAGTTTCCGCCGCGATTGGCATTGTTTTTGGCTACTATCCAGCGCGCCGTGCGGCTAAATTAAATCCAATCCAAGCACTGCGGTACGAGTAATTTAATAATTAACAATTAACAAAAGTTATGAAAAAATTTTTACCTGTTGTTATTGCCATTGTAATTATTATCGGCGGGGGAGCCTTTTATGGAGGAATGAAGTATGCAGAAAGTAAAAATAGTTCTTTCAAAAGAAATGGTTTTCCTGATTTTGGAAAAGAGTTGCCAGTAGATGGACAACGTTTTAATGGAGGAGCGGGCCGTAGTACTGGAGGAAATTTTACAAGTGGAGAAATTATTTCAGTTGATGATAGAAGTTTGACCGTAAAATTTCCTGATGGTGGCTCGAAAATAATTTTCTTTTCCGATTCCACAAAAATTACAAAATTAGCTGAGGGGATTAAGGAAGATTTGAAAGTTGGGGAAACAGTAACGGCAAGTGGCACAGCAAATGACGACGGGAGCATTACTGCCGAAGTTATCCAGCTTCGCCCTGTGTTGGAAAATCCTATGGACAATAACAGTGATACAAAAAATTAATAACAGTCAAGCACAGAGCATTGCGAAAAAACAAAAACGGACCTTCGGGCCCGTTTTTGTTGTATTTAATTTTATTACTTTTTATTTTCTTCGGCTTTTGGCGCCTCTTCTTTTTCTTCGGCCGGAGTTTCCGCGGGAGTTTCTTCGGATTTCTCCGATGGTTTTTCGCTGGATTTTTCATTGGCACCCTTTAAGCTTAAACCCAAGCGATGGTCAACGGGTTCAATGGAAATGATCTTGAATTTCAGCGTATCGCCGATACTGGCAACTTCGGTTGGGGACTGGATTTGTTTTGAAGATAGTTCAGAAATATGGGCCAAGCCGTGGATTTCCGGATCAAGTTCAACAAATAATCCGAATGGATTTATTTTTAAAACTTTTCCCTCCACAACTTGTCCAATTTTATACTTTTCAGTAATTTTTTTCCAGGGATCATCAACCAATTTTTTCATGGATAAGAAGATTTTTGAACCTTCAACGCCAATAATTTCCGCCTTTATTTCCTGTCCAACTTTAACAACGTCTTCTGGGTGGTCGATTCTTTGCCAGGCCAATTCGGAAATATGGACTAGTCCTTCCAAATCATCAAACTTTACGAAAACTCCGAAGTCAGCCAAAGCAGAAACGGTCCCGGTAATGATATCGCCGACTTTGTAAGAAGAAATAATATTTTTTTGTTTTTCTTCCCAGGCTGCTTTTTCTGAAACAATTAATTTTTCTTCTTCTGGACCAACGTCAATAACTTTAACTTCAAGTTGCTGGCCGACGAAAGATTTTAATTTTTCCAATATTTTATTTTTCTCGCCGCCTGGCACGCGCGGATAATGTTCCGGCGCCAGTTGGGAAACGGGCAAGAAGCCGACTATTTTATTTACGTTAATCATCAGACCGCCTTTGTTCGCGTCCATAACAGTGGCAATAACAATTTCGCCGGTTTTTTGAAGCTCGGTGAGATTGTCCCATATTTTTTTATGTCCGGCAAAACGAAAAGATAATTCCATTTCACCGCGCTCATTTTCTAGTTCCAAAATTGTCGCTTCGGTTTCGTCTCCTGGTTTTAACTCGGAATACTCGGCCGACTCGTTGCAAAGCTCTCGGCCGCGGACAACGCCGGTTCTAAATCCCGGAATATCCAAGTTGACTTGGTTTTTGCTGATAGTTAAAACTTTGCCGCGAACGACATCACCAACTTTGGGGATTGTGAGAAAATCTCCTTGAGCGAGCAATTTCTCAAATTCTCCCCCCTCGTTTTTTGTTAGATTTTTTAGATCCATAGTTAATAATTAAAGAGGTTGCCGGTAGCCCCGGCAAACCTCAAAGCTCCTTTCTTTTATAAAGATAAGAATATTATATATGATATTGAAATTTTT
>JBMORR010000006.1:0-4111 GCA_049322595.1 Patescibacteria group bacterium
TTTTCTTTTGTGGTTTAATGAAAGCGGTGGAGTCCGAGCGACCACCCTAGCATCACCATTGGTTTAGGGGTTTGGGTCCGTCTCGGCTCCATCTTTTTTATTTTTTATGCCCGCATTCTTTGTTAGAGCAGACGACTGTATCGCCTTTTCCGTAGACCAATAAGCTTCCACAATTTGGGCATTTCTCTCCGGTCGGTTTTGACCAGAGAGCAAATTTACAATTAGGGTATTGGTTGCAAGAATAAAAAATCCGGCCACGTTTTGAGCGTCGTTCAACAATTTCTCCCTTGTCGCATTCCGGGCAGGCGACGCCGGTAGATTTCACAATCGGTTTCATGTTCTTGCACTCAGGATATTTTGAACAGGACAAAAATTTTCCAAAGCGTCCAGATTTTATGACCATTGGCGCGCTGCATTTATCGCAAACCTCATTAGTCGTTTCCGGCTCCGGCGGACCGTCTTCAGATTGGCCAAGAGATTTAATATTCCGGCATTTTGGGAAACCGCTGCAAGCCAAAAATTTTCCGTAGCGTCCGGTTTTGATAACCATTGGCGAACCGCATTTTTCACAAACTTCATCGGTTGGCTCTTCAGCTTTGGCGACTTCTTTATATTTTTGATCTAAATTTTCTTTGAATGGCATAAAAAATTCTTTAATTACCGGAACCCATTTCTTTTTTCCTTCGGCAATTTCATCCAAATCATCTTCCATCCGCGCAGTAAATTTAAAATCAACAATTTGTGGAAAATGTTCCACTAATAAATCATTTACAGTGAAAGCGATTTCTGTTGGTTTTAACCGCCGTGCTTCAATTCGTTCTACATAGCCGCGTTCAATGATTGTAGAAATTGTTGGCGCGTAAGTTGATGGCCGGCCAATTCCATATTCTTCTAATGATTTAACCAAAGAAGCATCGGAATACCGCGCTGGCGGTTCAGTAAAATGTTGGGTTGGATTTAATTTTATAAGATCAACATCTTCTTTCGGTTTGAAGACCGGCAGGATGTTTTCCTGACTTGTGCCATAAACTTTTAAGAAGCCATCGAATTTAATAGTCAAACCATTGGCGCGGAAGGTATAAGAATTTTTTGCGTCAGATTTTTCCGCGGCGATATCAACAGCCGTGCCAAGAAGTGCGGCCTCGGACATTTGCGAGGCTAGAGCGCGCCGCCAAATTAAATTGTAAAGTTTGTATTGATGATCATCTAAAAAATCTTTAATGCTTTCCGGATCGCGTGCCGCTTCGGTTGGGCGGATGGCTTCGTGCGCTTCTTGGGCTAGTTTTGATTTTGTGGTAAAACGACGCGAGCTTGGCGCCAAATATTTTTCACCAAATGATTTTTTAATGTATGTCCGCGATTCAGACAAAAATTTTTCCGAAAGATTAACCGAGTCGGTTCTCATATAAGTAATTAAACCGGCTGAACCTTCACCACCTAAATCCACGCCTTCGTATAGCTGTTGGGCAATGAGCATTGTTTGTTTCGCGGAAAATCCTAAGCGGCGGTTAGCATCTTGTTGCAAAGTAGAAGTGATAAATGGGGGCGGAGGAGTGCGTTTTGTTTCTTTTTCTTCAATATTTATTACATGATAATTTCGGTCATCCAAATCTTTTAAAATTTTATCGGCTTCATCTTTTGATTTTATAGAAAATTTTTCTAAAACCTTATCATTAATTTTATTTAGTTTTGCGGAGAATTTATTTTTATCGTTTTCTTTTTGAAAATCTCCTTCAATATTCCAATATTCTTCTGGGGTAAATTTTTGGATTTCTCTTTCGCGTTCAACGATCAAACGAACGGCTACAGATTGCACGCGTCCGGCAGAGAGTCCCTTTGCGACTTTTCTCCATAAAAATGGCGAAAGTTCATAGCCGACCAAGCGGTCTAAAACTCGCCGCGCCTGTTGGGCGTCAACCATGTTTAAATCAATATCGCGTGGATTTTCTAGAGCTTTTACAATGGCATCTTTGGTGATTTCATGAAAAGCAATTCGCCGCATCTTTTCGGGTGCGGGTTTTAAAATTTGTGCCAAGTGCCAGGCAATAGCTTCTCCTTCGCGGTCTTCATCAGAAGCGAAATAAATATATTTTGCTTTAGTTGCAGATTTTTTTAAATCAGTGACGATTTTTTGATTTTTTCTGGGAACGACGTAATGCGGCGTAAAATTATGTTCAATATCAATCCCCATTTCCTTTTGTGGCAGATCGCGAAGATGCCCAAAAGAAGACTTTATTTGAAAGTCTTTACCTAGAAATTTTGAAATTGTTTTGGCTTTCGTTGGAGATTCGACGATGACTAAATTCATATATGATTTTTTTAAAATTTTTATTTATTTTCCAATAATATAATTCATTCCACCAAGATTTTTGACCAGTCCTTTCATTTCCATAAGGGTTAGTATAGCACCAACTTTGGCTGTGTCAAGTCCTGAAGCGGCAATTAGTTTATCAACATGAGTCGGTTCTGCGGAAAGATTTGATAAAATTTTTTCTTCTTCTGGAGAGGAGGGGAGAACTTTTTTATTTTGAATAAAATTGGCTGCTTCTGCTAAATTTAATGTCTCTAAAATATCGTGGACTTCGGTTACAGCCTTTGCTCCCATTTTTATTAATTTATTTGGTCCAGCAGAAGTTGGATTAAAAATACTACCCGGCACGGCGAAAACTTCGCGGTTTTGCTCCAGAGCGCATTGCGCCGTAATTAAAGCGCCTGATTCCTCGGCTGCCTCAATGACAAGTGTTCCTAAAGAAAGGCCGGAAACAATCCTATTTCGTAAGGGAAAATTTCCTGGCATAGCAACTGTTCCCAAGGGATATTCAGAAACTACTGCGCCGCCAGTTTTAATAATTTCCGAAGCCAAAAATCTATTTCCTGACGGATAAATACTTTCGTTATCAATACCTGAGCCAAGTACGGCAACAGTTTTTCCTCCTAGCCGTACAGTAGTTTGGTGGGCGAGAGCGTCAACTCCGAGCGCTAAACCGCTTATAATATTAAAACCATTTTGTACTAATTCTCCGGTTAAGAGAGAAGTTAATTGTCGGCCGTAAGTGCTAATTTTTCTGGTGCCAACCACAGCCAAATTAAATTCATCATCAGGCGGAAGAGATCCTTTAACATATAATATTGCCGGAGGATTCCAAATTTCTTTTAGTAATTTAGGATATTTTTGATCGTTTATTGTTAGGACGGAAATATTTTCTTTAGCCAATTTTTCCCATTCAATATCAGGATCAATGGTCATTTTTTGGGCAAGAAAATCATGGACGATATTTTCGTCAAGGCCGGCTCGGAGTAGATCGGAAAAAGAAGCCCGCCAGGCTTCTTTCATACTATGAAAAAAATTAAAAAGTTTTACGAGACGGATTGCGCCGATTTTTGGATATTTGGAAATAGCGACCCAATATTTTAAATCATCTTGAAAATCCATGAAAAAATAATTTATTTTTTGCAGTAAATTTTTTTGGTTAACCCTTGACAATGCTTTAACGCCTTTGTTAAGATATCTAGATTGTGTTTAGGCCTCTGTCTGTCAGCGGCGAAAATGATGATCACCCCTCCTGATCTAGTGAGTAGCCGTAAGTTAAAGTTTTTTCCGTTTTTGGAACGAACTTTACGCTGGCAGGCAGTGTCGTCGACAAAATCGAGAACTGAGAACCGAGAATTGAGTTAATTGAATTGATTCATCGCTTCTTCTGCACTTTCGGACAAAATTACAGCAACCGCGTCGGTTGTTTTTTTAATTGTTTCAGAAATTTTTTTCGTCTCTGCTTTAGATAATTTTTTTAGAACAAAATTAGCTGCCTCAAAATTTTTCGGCCGTATTTCCGGAGCAACGCCAATTTTTAATCGGATAAAATTTTCCGTGCCAAGTGCAGCGGCAATTGAGTCTACTCCACGGTGGCCGCCGGACGAGCCGTCTTTTTTTATTCTTATTTTTCCAAGTGGCAAATCAATATCATCATGGATTATTAAAATATCGGCTGGTTTTATTTTGTAAAATTTCGCTGCCGCCGCGACCGCCTGGCCAGAATTATTCATAAAAGTTTGCGGTCGGAGTAAGATAATTTTTTCGCCGCCAACTTTTCCGTGAGAATTTTCCGCGTTG
>JBMORR010000007.1:0-4029 GCA_049322595.1 Patescibacteria group bacterium
ATTCTGGCAATTCATCAATGCTGAATCGTCGAATGAATTTCCCCACGCGCGTAACACGCGGGTCATCTTTAATTTTAACAAGAGGACCTTTCCTAAAATCTTTTTCAACCAATTCCGTATAACGTAAATTATGCGTCCCCGGCTTCATGGACCGGAATTTAAAATAATGAAAAGGCACGCCGTTCTGGCCAACCCTCTGGACGGGCGTACCGTCGTCCAATTTACTCCAAAAAACTGGGCCACGCGAATCAATCTTAATAGCAATCGCCGTCAAAATCATTATGGGAGAAAAAATAATTATCAAAAACAATGAACCAATGATATCAAAAGTTCTTTTATAAATTCTTCCCCATCCTTCAAGCCTTGTTCTTTTAATTTCCGCTACTGGCACGCCGGCATAATCACGGATTTCTATTTTTGCCGCCCGTACAGAAAAAAGATCAGCCGAATATTTAAAAACAATATGATGCTCATTACAAAAATCAATAAGATTTAATGCTTCTTCTCGGCTTGTCGCCCCCTGTACTTGGATTATTTCATCAATTCCGGTTGTCTTGCTAATTTCCTCCAATTCTTTTTCTGCCTCATCATCAAATTTTTTATATCGCTTAATAACCTTAAGACCAAGCCCAGAATTTTTAAAAAATTCATTAACTAAAATATCGGCAGCCTTATCTTCTCCGATGATTACGACTCGATGAACCCCGACCCCCCGACGAAAAAGCCCTCGCTGGATGAAACGAACGGCTAATCGACCAAGGCTCACAAAAATAATGGCGCAAACCCAGGCAGCCAAAATTATAAATCGGGACGAAAATAAGTCCCGATTAAAGAAAATTAAAACGATAATAACTGCCAAACCAGCCGAACAAGCCACGAAAATTTTTGCAAGTTCATCTAAAATCCGCCTGGTTCCACCGATCGTGTAAAGTCCAGATAAGGCGAAAATAATAAGCCAAATCAAACCGGTAAATATAGCAACATTCAAAAATCCCCCGAAAGGCATATCATAAAGAATCGGCCGCAACGCGGCAAAAGTTTCAAATCTTAAAAAATAAGCAGCAAAAGCTGCGGCAATGAGCATTATAAAATCTAGGGGGACCAAAATCGCTGAAAAAATAAGTTCTGATTTTTTGAGCATATGTTTAGGCAATACAGATGACGCCCTAAAATTTATCCGAGTAACTATAAGCCGGATTCTGTATCCCGCAGTAATGCGAGATGGTAATCATCTATCTAGGATCGCAATTACTTGCGACCTCAAGCGGCTATTTTTGCCTTGCACCGGATAGGTGTTTTCCACGGCGCCTGTCACCAGGCTGTCCCGCGTGAGCTCTTACCTCACGATTTCAACCTTACCCGCCCCGCAATTCTGCGGGGTCTCATCCCGACTTTCGTCGGGATTCGAGCGGTATATTTTCTGTTGCACTGTCCGTGGGCTTCTGAAATGATGTTCGATTAAGCTGCTTCCACCGCGTTAACGGCGGATGCAACACAAACAACAATGACTTACTCCCCGTCGCTGTTAGCGACTATCTCTCTTTTGGCTTTTCGCCAAAACGGTGTCCGGACTTTCCTCCCGCCCAACTTTCTGGATATTATTTGTTTTCACGCAAATAATTTTCTAAAATTTTCTGCACATAATTTCTACCCCAACCTGTCTTCAAAAACTTTTCGCGTGCCATCGCATCTTTACGATTTCGATGTGCCTCATAGAAAATCAACTCTAATGGAGTTCTTGACCGTGTTGAGGGAGATAATTTTTGGTTATGTTCCTTCATTCTGCGCTGTAAATAAGAAGTAAAACCAACATAGAATTTACTATCTTTTATACTGCGCAAAATATAGACATAATACATACAAATCCAAAAAGTTAGGCGGGCGATTACCCATTACTCGGATAAATTTTAAGGTACCAAAATATCTTATAAAATACCACAAATTAATGATTTTGTCAATCTTAACCTAACCCCGTTTTCTTTTTCACTTCTTCAAGGGTTTTCTGAGCTAAGCTTCTTGCTTTTTCCGCGCCTTTCCGCAAAATCTCCTGAACTTTTGCCGGGTTCTTTTCCAACCCTTTTCTTTTCTTTCTAAAATCTTCAAATTCGTCGGCAATATTTTTTGCCAAAATCTTTTTACAATCAACGCAACCAAATTTAGCATGACGACAAGAATTGGCCACCATTTTTATTTGCTCTGGCAAGGATAAATTTTTATGCAAACTGTAAATATTGCAAATTTCCGGCGTGCCCGGATCAGTTGCTCTAATTCTTGCCGGATCAGTAACGGCCGGGGCTAACTTTTTCCAAATTTGCTCCGGTGAATCAGAAAGTAAAATGCCGCCACCACCGGTCTTACTCATTTTTTTGGTCGGGTCTTGGAGTGACATAATTCTTGCCCCTTCGGTCAGTTCTGATTTTGGCAAAGGAAAAGTTTTACCAAACATTTTATTAAAACGATTAGCAATTTCCCGCGCGAGTTCGATGTGCGGCAGCTGATCTTCGCCAACCGGTACGATATTTGATTTATAAATTAAAATATCCGCCGCCATTAAAACTGGGTACGAAAGCAAGCCGAGATTTATGTATTCCGGATGGAGAGCAACTTTTTCTTTGAAAGTGGGCACGCGCTCAAGCCACGACACTGGCGTAATTGTCCCCAAAATCCAAGCAAGTTCGGTGTGTTCCGGAACTTGCGACTGAATAATCAACATGCTTTTTTTCGGATCAATCCCGGCCGCCAAATAATCCAACGCCACTTCGTATTTTTCCTTCATCATTTCTTTTGGGTTATAAGGCGTAGTCATTCCATGATAATCAACCACGGAAAAAATGCAATCAGCCTTATCCTGAAGTTTCAACCAACTTTTTATGGCGCCAAGATAATTGCCGATGTGCAATCTTCCCGACGGTCTGATCCCGGAAAAAACGCGTGGTTTCATATATTTATATTATACCTCAATTATAACCGGAAGTACCATTGGCCGACGTTCGGTTTTAGTGAAGAGGAATTGACCAATGTTATCACGGATTTTATTTTTGATAAATACATTGTCCGCGGCAGATTTCGGATCACGATCAGAAATCAACTTTTTCACTTTACTTCGCACTTGTTCAATCAATTCTTTGCTTTCGCGCATATAAACAAATCCGCGGGAAATAATATCCGGACTGCCAATTAAATATCCTGTTTTGACATCAATTGTGGTAATAATCACGATCATGCCATCTTCGGCCATCATCTTCCTATCGCGAAGTACGACTTGACTAACGTCGCCAACACCAAGGCCGTCAACCATTACGTAATCCGAGGGAACATGCTGCGGCGTGAGGCGCCCAACTGTAGCGGAAGGATCTTTTGGCGAAGCCTGGAATTCCATTACCTGGCCATTGTCGGCGACAAAAATATTTTTAGGATCAAAGCCAATGCTCTCGGCGACTTTCGCATTTAGCCGGAGATGCGAGTGGCTTCCTTCAATCGGAATAAAATATTTTGGATTAACAAGACGAATCATCAATTTGATGTCTTCTGCCTTGGCATGACCACCGGCATGAATGTCCATCATTTTATAATGAACAACTTCTGCGCCTTTCCGATAAAGCGTATCTTTTAATCTCTGGATTGTCCGTTCATTCCCCGGCACAACCGAAGAAGAAAAAACAACCGTATCTCTTGGTTCAATTCTGATAAAACGGTGCTCTTCATTAGCAATACGCATCAAAACCGCGCGCTCTTCGCCCTGTGCTCCAGTGCAAACAATAATTACCTTTTCCGGAGGATGATTATGAACATCGGCAATATCAATCAGTGTTCCCTGTTTAACTTTAAGGTAACCTAGAGTCTTAATAATCTCCACGTTTGTCTTCATGCTAAATCCATCGACCGCAACTTTCTTTCCCATTTCTTCGGCGATGCGAATAATTTGTTCAACTCTTGAAAGCAGCGAAGAAAAAGTTCCAATAATAATTCTTCCCGAAGCTTTTTCGATCAAAGTTTTTAGATTCTTTCCGATTTCCTGTTCGGAAATTT
>JBMORR010000008.1:0-3966 GCA_049322595.1 Patescibacteria group bacterium
TTAAAACTGGATTGAACATCATTAAGGTTTTGGCATCAAAAAAACGCAGCAGGGAAAATATAATTTATAGACAAGTTATTTTAAAATAATTTAAATAAAAAAATATGCCAAAAGAAAATAAAGAAAAAATTCCAGAAAAATTTAAAGCAGCCCAAGAAGCGATTAATCAAATTAAAGAACGCTTTGGTGACGGCTCAATCATGAAACTCGGGGAGGCAAAAAGAATGGAAGTTGAGTCTGTGCCCTCGGGTTGTTTGTCTTTAGACTTGGCCCTTGGTATTGGCGGCATGCCGCGTGGAAGAATTATTGAAATTTTCGGCCCCGAGGCAAGCGGCAAAACTACCTTAGCTCAGCATGTTGTGGCAGAAATACAAAAAGCCGGAGGGATTGCAGCGTTTGTAGATGCCGAACACGCACTTGACCCTGAATATGCTTCAAAAATCGGAGTAAATATTGACGATCTCTTGATTTCTCAACCCGACACAGGAGAACAAGCCCTAGAAATCGTAGAAACATTAGTTCGCTCGGGGGGGGTTGATGTGATTGTTGTTGATTCTGTTGCGGCGCTTGTCCCAAGAGCAGAAATTGAAGGAGAAATGGGCGATCAACACATGGGCTTACAAGCAAGATTGATGTCCCAGGCTTTACGCAAACTAACCGGCATAATTTCTAAAACAAAAACCGTCTTGATTTTTATAAATCAAATCCGGCAAAAAATCGGTATTGTTTTTGGTAATCCTGAAACAACTACCGGGGGAACAGCGTTAAAATTTTATTCCTCAGTTCGCGTCGAAGTGCGCCGGGCGGCCCAAATAAAGCAAGGTGATCAAATTATTGGTAATCGTGTTAAGGCAAAAATTGTAAAAAATAAAGTTGCCCCTCCTTTCAGATTTTGTGAATTCGATATTATGTATAATGAAGGAATCTCTCTTTCGGGAGATTTACTTGATACTGCCGTCGCTTACAAAGTTATTAATAAAAGCGGCAACTCTTACAGTTACGGAGAAGAAAAACTTGGAGTTGGTAGGGAAACAGCTAAACGATTTCTAAAAGAACATCCGAAGATGATGACTGAAATAAGAAAAAAAGTTATGGAAAGTTCACAGAATGCAACGGAAAATGTGGACGCCACCGAATAACTCGAAAAATAAAAACCCGCCGATGAGGCGGGTTTTTTGATTATTTTAAAAATTACTCCGTTGTTCTCTCGGCATATTCACCGGTTTCAGTGTTAATAATAACAAGGTCTCCCTCTTTAATAAAGAGTGGGGCGCGAATTTTTAAACCAGTCTCAAGCGTAACTTCCTTTGTTACTCGACCAGAGGCGGTGTCTCCCTTTACCCCCGGCTCAGCTTCGGTAACTTTATAAGAAACTTTTTTGGGAAATTCACAAGTTATTGGTGTCCCGTCGGAAAAAAGTAAAATTATTTCCAATCCCTCTTTTAAATATTTTTCAAAACCAGCCAAAACCTCCACCCCTAACTCAAATTGTTCATAAGTACTGTTATCCATAACAGCGAATTTATCTCCACTCGCGTAAAGATATTGAACTCTTCTTTTTTCCAGATCAACTAAGTCTATCTTTTCTCCGACCTTAAAAGTATTTTCCAAAACTTTTCCCGTTTTAAGATTTTTTAATTTTGTACGAACAAAAGCCGACCCCTTGCCCGGCATAATATGTTCAAACTCTGTCACAAGGTGCGGATCGTTTTTCCATAAAATCACTACGCCCCTTTTAATGTCTTGTGTTGAAGCCATAAATTTAAAATTATAATTTAAATTTTATAAAATTTGTTTTGCGGAAAAAAACATAACTTCATCAATCTTCTTGGCGTCTGTAAATAACATCGCAATCCGGTCCACGCCAACAGCGATTCCCCCGGATGGCGGCATCTCCCGAAGAGCCTCTAAAAAATCCTCATCAATATCATAAATTTCCTTGCCTAGAGATTTCCTTAAATTTCTCTCTTTGATAAGCCTTTTTCTTTGCTCATTTGAATCAATTAATTCTGAAAAGGCATTCCCCAGCTCTAGTCCGCCGATATAAACCTCAAACCTTTCGGCATAACGAGGATCCTGTTTTTTTCTTTGAGAAAGAGCCGCCATTTGGTAAGGCCAATCATATAAAATAACTGGCTTCCCGCTGTTTAATCGTGGCTCAATTTCATTCAAAAATATTTTGAAAAAAATATCGTCAAAACTATCATTTTTTGAAACAACATATCCTCTTTTTACCGCCTCTCTCGCTATCTGCTCCCTTTCGAGCGCCTTATCTAATTCTATGTTGGCATATTTGAAAAAAACTTCTTTAACAGTCATTCTCTGCCAAGGCGATGTTAAATCGATTATTTTTCCCTGATATTTTATTTTTAAATTCTTAGCTTTTTTAGGGAAGGTTACGCGCTTCTTATTTTTTAAATTATTGCCGACGAAATTTATTAATCTTTCCATGTCATCCATGATATCGTTATAATCTGCGTGTGCCCTGTACCACTCCAAAATGGTAAATTCTGGGTTGTGCAAATCATCTATCGCCTCTCCTCCGCGGAAACTTTTACAAATTTGAAAAATTTTAGGAAACCCCGCCGCCAAAATTTTTTTCATGGCATACTCGGGTGAGGTTATAAGGTATGTTTCACGTTTTCCCCCTAAAATCGGGAGATCTACTTTAATGGGGTCAATGTACGGCTCCATGCCCGGAAGTTTAACAAGGCTTGGCGTTTCAACTTCTAAAAAATTTTCTTTGCCAAAGAAGGCCCTGATCAAGGAAATGATTTTTGCTCTCAAAAAAAATTTTTTACTATCCTTTTCTTTTTTAAAAATCGTCCAGTTGGGTATCATAATTTTTTGGACCCTGCATCATTATAAAATCCACTCTGGTTTTAAAGAGTGGACTTTATCGCATTCCCATAATTTACTTAGTTGTGAAAGGTAAAATCCCAAGAATTCTTGCCCGCTTTATGGCAAGCGCTAATTTACGCTGGTGTTTAGAGCAAACTCCGCTGCGGCGGCGAGGAACAATTTTGCCATAAGATGACGTAAACTTTTTTAGGGTTGTTTCGTCTTTAAAATCAATTTCTTTGACATTGTTGGCGCAGAAATAACAAGCTTTCCTTCCAGCAACTGCCGTGTTTGTACTTTGTTGTCTCATCATAATTTAATTAAAATCTTTTTAAAAAGGAATATTTTCAACTTTTATTTCTTCTTCCTGCGGTTCCTCTATTGGTTCTCCCTGAGAAACATTCATTGGGGAAGAAGTCGCAGATCCTGAAACGCCGCCTCGGTCTAACATAATCATATTTTCGGCAACAATTTCTGTTTTATATCTCTTTACGCCGTCTTGCCCCTGCCAATCTCTTGTCTGGAGCCGTCCTTCAACATAAATCTTTTTGCCCTTATTTAGATACTGTCCGCAAATCTCTGCCAATTTTCCCCAGGCAACGATATTATGGTATTCAACCGCTTCTTGTTTTTGCCCCTGAGCGTTTGTCCAAACTCTATTAGTCGCCACAGAAAAAGAAGCTACGTTTTGTCCCGAAGGAGTTGTTTTAACTTCCGGGTCGCGGGTCAAATTACCGATAATCATTGCTTTATTCAAATTCATATTTTTCCATTTTAATATTATTTAAATAATATCACCTTCAAGAATCTCTCCTAGCTTTTTGTCTAATTCTTCAAGACTAACCTTCGGAGCAGGCTCTGTTTTTACTTCATCCGCCTTTTCAGCCCTAGCTGCCATCTTTTCTTTTCTAACCCTTTCTGCCTCTATTTCTTCGGCTGTTTTTACTTTTTTAAGAGTAATCGCAAACCTTATAACCTCAGGGGTTAATTTTAGTTCTCCCTGGAGTTCCGTGATTTTTTCCGCTTCCCCATTAAACTCAATCGTAAAGTAGTTTCCCACCTGCGCATCAGCAATGGGGTAGGCTAATTTTTTAGAGCCAAAATTATCGGATAAAGTTATTTCTC
>JBMORR010000009.1:0-29633 GCA_049322595.1 Patescibacteria group bacterium
GGTTGGCGCAATAATCTTTGGCGCAAGATTCTTGAGCGGAGAGGACAGCTGGATTTGTGATAATGGAGAGTGGGTAAAACACGGAAATCCAAGCGCGGAAAAGCCGACAGAACCATGTGGCGGAGAAAATACAGAAGAAACAATGGCGATAAAAGTATTTTTTGGCAATAGTATTTTTGATCCGGAAATTTTGGACTGCAACAAAAATTTTGCTGTGGAAAGGGTTATTCCGGAGACCGAAGCGGTAGGGCGCGCGGCACTTGAACAGCTTCTCGCCGGACCAACCGATGGGGAAAAAGCGGAAGGGTATTTTACGAGTATCAATCCTGGAGTAAAAATTCAAAGTTTAACGATTGACAATGGTGTAGCTCGCGTGGACTTTGACGAACAACTTGAATATCAGGTCGGTGGATCTTGCCGAGTCGCGGCAATTGCTTCGCAAATCAGGGAAACCTTAAAACAATTTCCGACGGTTGATGACGTTATAATATCTATTGATGGGCGAACTGAAGATATTTTACAACCTTAATGAAAAAAGTTGATTGGGAAAAAATAAAAGGTATTGTCGCGGTTTATAAACCAAAAGGTCCGACGTCTTTTGATATCATTTATAAGTTGCGCCGTCTGACCGGAATTAAAAAAATCGGTCATGCCGGAACTCTTGATCCGTTAGCCAGTGGAGTTTTAGTTATAGGAATCGGGCGTGAGGCGACGCGAAAACTTCATGAAATTGTAGAAACCGAAAAAGAGTATTTGGCGACAATAAAATTCGGCGCAAAAAGCACGACAGATGACGAAGCAGGAGAAAAGACGCTTTTAGATGTCGCGAAGAAATTAACACGCGGGGAAGTAGAAAAATTTTTAAAAAAATTCAGTGGAAAAATAATGCAAATGCCGCCGGATTTTTCCGCCATAAAAATAAAAGGACGGCGGGCGTATGATCTCGCACGAAAAGGAGAGCGGCCAAAATTGAAAAAACGTCGGGTAGAAGTGAAAAATATAAAAATCATAAAATATAAATGGCCGTTATTAAAAATTAAAATTGTAAGCGGTCCGGGATTTTATGTTCGGTCTTTAGCGCGCGATTTAGGAGAAAAATTAAAAGTCGGCGGATATTTGACAGCGCTTGAAAGGACAAGGGTCGGACAGTTTAAAAAGAGAGACGCTATTAAAATATGAATATAAATAATTTAGAAAAAATTTTAAAAGATGAACCAGCTTTTCGCCTGAAACAAGCGCGGGAGGCAGTTTTTTCTAAAATGATTCTTAATTGGAATGAAGCAAGTAGTTTGCCCGCGGCACTTCGGGAAAAATTAAATAGGGAATGCCCTCTTGAAATTATTTTTAAACAATTTATTTCTAATGATGGCGCGACGATAAAATTTTTAATTGCGCTTGAAGACGGACATAAAATTGAATCGGTGTTAATGCGCCATGAAGGAAGAAATACAGTTTGTGTTTCCTCGGAAGTAGGTTGCCCGTTGGGTTGCGTCTTTTGTGCGACAGGAAAGATGGGGTTCAAGAGAAATTTGACGTCAGGAGAAATTGTCGAACAAGTTTTATGCGCGGCAAGATTTTTAAAAAAGGAAAAACAGAGAGTAGATAGCATAGTTTTTATGGGGATGGGCGAGCCATTTTTAAATTATGAAAATGTTATTGCTTCTATAAAAATTTTAAATGACAAAAATGGTTTAAATATCGGAGCTCGGCATATTTCCATTTCTACTGTTGGGGTGACGGAAGGAATAAGGAAGCTTGCCAAAGAATCAATGCAGATTAACTTAGCCATTTCTCTTCATGCGCCAAACGATAAATTACGAAATGAATTAATGCCCGCCGGGAAAAAGTATACCATCAAGAAAATTTTTTATGCGATCGGGGAATATCTCGAAGCAACTGGGAGAAAAGTAATGTTTGAGTATTTGTTGATTAAAAATTTTAATGATAAACCGGAACACGCTAAGGAACTTACGGCACTCTTGGGCCAACTTCCCCGAAACCTGATTTTCGTAAATTTAATTTTATATAATCCGACAGGAGTTTTTGAACCATCAAAAAAAGAAGCCGTTCAAGAGTTTAAAGAAATTTTGCGTCGTGGAAGAATATCTGTTACGGAGCGATATCGTTTTGGCCGAGGAATAAAGGGAGCCTGTGGCCAACTTGCTTTTAAAAATAATAATTAAATTTATAAACATGAAAATGCGCTTCATTTTTATTCCGCTGGCAGTTTTTGCCGTAGCCATGCTCGGCAGCTGGCTGACTGGGGGAGGAATGGATTGGTATAGAACAATCAAACTTCCGGGTTTTACTCCGCCTGGTTCGGTAATTGGTGCAGTCTGGACAACAATTTTTATTTTAACCGCGATTTCGGCAATTATTTTTTGGGGAAAGGCGCCGCGCGATGGAAGATTTTGGTGGGTTCTGGGATTTTTTATTTTAAATGGTTTATTAAATATTTTTTGGAGTTATTTATTTTTTAATCGTCATTGGATTGGCGCCGCGGTTTGGGAGGCGGGAGTACTTGATTTGAGTGTAATTGTTTTGATCCTTTTAATTTGGCCGGTTTCGCGTTGGGCGGCAATACTATTGATTCCATATACCGTTTGGACAACATTTGCTACATATTTAACTTATGTTGTCTGGAGTTTGAATAAATAATTTGTTATGTTTTTCGGAAAGAAAAAGAAAAAACACAAAGTCGGTTTAGCGCTGGGGAGCGGAGGGGCCCGGGGTTTGGCGCACATTGGCGTAATTAAAGTTCTTTTGGAAAATAATATTCCAATTTATTGTATTGCCGGTTCAAGCATCGGAGCGCTAGTCGGCGGAATTTACGCCACGACAGGCGATGTTAGAGGGGTAGAAAAAATCGCTAGAGGAAATAATTGGCGACAACTTCTTGATCTAATGTGGGATCCCACACTAAAGGGAGGCCTAAACAGCGGAAAAAAAATAGAGATGTTCATAAGGGAACAAATTGACAACGCGGATTTTTTTGATCTGAAAGTGCGCTTTGCTGCCGTAGCAACAAATTTTGAAACAGGAGAGTCCGTAGTGATGAAAACTGGTGATGTTGCGTCAGCCATCAAAAGCAGTTTATCAGTGCCGATTATTTTTAGTCCGGCCGAGCTTAACGGAAAGATTTTGGTTGATGGCGGGCTTTCGGAGCCGGTGCCGGTTGATGCAGCCAGAAAATTAGGAGCGAGCCTTATTATTGCCGTTAATTTAGATAGTTGCCATTTAGACAAAAAGGAAAAAATCGGATTTTCCGAAGCAGCCGAAAATTCGCTTAATATTTTACGCCACAATTTATCTAAAGAAAAAGTTAAAGCCGCGGATATTTTAGTTGAACCAAAAGTTTCCGCGCCGTCTCTTATCGGCTGGCGTCAATTCATGGAAAGCGATAAGTTCATTGCCGAAGGGGAAAGAGCCATGAGAATGGCTTTACCAAAATTAAAAAAATTGATTGGTGCGTGATTATGATTATTATTTTGCATAATATCCGAAGCACGCATAATGTTGGATCAATTTTTCGGACGGCTGACGCGGCAGGATGTGAGAAAATATATTTGTGCGGCATAACGCCGGCGCCGACTGATCGATTCGGCCGCGTGAATGAAAAAATTAGTAAAGTTGCGCTAGGCGCGGAAAGATGGATTACTTGGGAAAAAGTCGGACGAACGGCGACAGTTATTGATAAATTAAAGAAAGATGGGTATAAAATTTTAGCCATAGAACAATCCAGTCTCTCTGTTCCATATCAAAAAATAAAATTAGGAAAAAGAGATTTCGCGAAAACAGTTCTTGTTATGGGTAACGAAATAAAAGGTTTACCACCAGGAGTTTTATGTCGGGCCGATAAAATTTTAGAAATTCCCATGCGAGGCAAAAAAGAATCGTTAAACGTTGCCGTGGCGTTCGGAGTTATTATTTTTAATTTGATAAATAAACTATGAAAATACATAGATTTATCGGTAATTTTGATTTTGACAAAAAGGTTTCGTCAATTACGAGTAAAGAAATTTATAATCAAATAAAAAATGTTTTGCGTCTTCGGGCGGGAGAGGAAATTATTTTAGGCGACGGAAAGGGAAGAGAGGCCCATGCGGAAATTTTGGATTTTGGAAAGCAAAGCGTTGGGGTTAATATTTTGAAAATTGAGTCAAGCGAAGTTGAGCCAGAAATGAAACCAGTTCTTTATGCCGCAGTTTTAAAAAAAGAAAATTTTGAATTTGTCGTGGAAAAAGCGGTTGAAGCCGGCGTGGCGGAAATTGTTCCCGTTATTACAGCGCGAACCATTAAAACCAATTTACGGATTGATCGTTTGGAAAAAATTATCCGTGAAGCTGCGGAACAATCCGGACGGGGAATTTTACCTATACTTGGAAAAATTATTAATTTTCGCGATGCGATGCGACGTGCCGAAGAAAATGACTCCAATTTGTTTTTTGAAGTTCGTTCGCCGAGGTTTGAACAGAGAAAATTAACAGTTGACGTCGGTCGGAGGGTGGGAGTTTGGATTGGGCCGGAAGGCGGTTGGGATGAGGGAGAAATAAAAACGGCACAAGAGAAAAATTTTCAGATCGTAAGTTTAGGAAAATTAACTTTGCGGGCCGAGACGGCGGCAATTATCGCAACATATCTTGTCGCCTCAGCAAAAAATTAAAATGAAAATTTTCGTAAAAGCAAAACCAAAGGCAGGGGAAGACTTGGTCGACCGAGTGGATGAAAATAATTTTATTGTTTCAGTTACTGCGCCGCCGGTTAAAGGTTTGGCAAATCAGGCGATTATTAAAATTGTCGCCGAATATTTTAAAGTCGCGCCCTCGCGCGTCAAAATTGTTTCGGGATTTACTTCGCGTCAAAAAATTTTAGAAATAATTTAAAAATTTATGAAAACCAGAATTGCAGTTTTGTTAATCGTTTTGTTACTAGTTGCCGGTGGAGCAATTTATTATTATGAATTTTATAATCAAAATTTGCCGCCGAACGAAAATCAAAACACGCCAGTTAGCGAGATTACAAATTTTGAAGAATGCGTTGCCGCGGGAAACTTAGTTATGGAATCTTATCCGCGTCAATGTCGGGCGAATGATCAAAATTTTGTTGAATATATTGGTAATGAGTTAGAAAAAACAAATTTAATTAGAATTGATTCGCCGCGACCGAACACGGTTGTCGAGAGTCCTTTGGAAATTTCCGGCCAGGCGCGCGGCACGTGGTATTTTGAAGCAAGTTTCCCGGTGAAACTTTTGGATGGCAATGGCGCAGAGATTTCACTTAATCCTTCTTACATAATGACTACTGAAGATTGGATGACAGAAGATTTTGTGCCGTTTAAAGCAACTTTGGAATTTATCGCGCCGACGACAGACACAGGAACTTTAGTTTTGGAAAAAGATAATCCATCCGGCCTTCCAGAATACGACGACTCACTCATTGTGCCGGTGAAGTTTAGATAAAATGATGTCATTGAAAATAAAATACGGCATCAAGTTTGAAAAACAGCGGATTAAGAATACGCTGAAGAATTTATCTTGGTATAAAAAACTTGGATATTTTCCATGTTTTCCAAAAAAAATTAATCCAGAAACAGATAGTCTTAAAGAAATTTATGCTGCGTGTTTATACGAGTATAATGAGGCTGATTATAAAAAGGCCGCTAGTCAGATAAAAAAAGATTTTTCTAAAGTTGAAAATTATTTTTACGGCCGGTTGAAAAAAGTTTTTGGCAGTAAAGTTAGGAAAGATTACGAAGTCGTCCTTACTAAATATGGCGCTGGCGGTTCTTATGTGCCGCCAAATAAAATAATCATCAATATAAGAACAGGGAATGCAAGAAATACTATTTTTCATGAAATCGTTCATCTTATGATCGAGCCATATATCATAAAATACAAAATCGGGCAGAACAAAAAAGAAAGAATTGTTGATTTGATTATGACTAGTATTGTCGGGTCAAAAAAATACAAGATGCAAAAGAGGGGAGAAAAATATAAATTTATTGATCCGTTATTTAAAGAGTATTTTCAATCGCCGGCAGAAGACTTCTTTAAAAGAATAAAATAAAAGAAAGAGCCCCTTTTAAGAAAAATTGATTTCGTCTTTTCCCATTTTTGTGATATAATTTATCAATTAAGGATTAAAATTTATATATGAAAATCGATTATTTTTTCAAGAACTTAGACCCAAACGAAAAAAAGTGGTGTGAAGAGTATTTGGAAACAAAAATTCCGCAATTGGAAAAATTAATTCATCGGAATTTTGAAGATTCGGCGGCGCTTCGGGTAAAGGCGGAAAAGTTTAATACAAAAAGCGCGTACAAAGTGACATTAGATTTAAAATTACCAAAACAGAGTTTTCTTGTAAGTGAAGATGATCATACAATTGTTGAGGCGATTGATCTTGCAAAAGATAAATTGATCGCACAATTAAAAAAGTTAAAAAGATAATTATGGCGGAAAAAATTTTTGATGTAGTGACAGTCGGCGGCGCGGCGCGTGATATAACTTTCTTTACTAAAGAAGGAAAAATAGTCGCCCAAATAAAAGATCCCTTAAGGCAGAAACTTTTAGGATTTGAATACGGGGCGAAAATTAATATTGAAAAATCTTTTCATACTTTTGGCGGCGGCGCGGCAAATTCCGCTGTGGCATTAGCGCGTTTAGGGTTAAAGACCGCAGCGATCGCGCGAGTCGGAAAAGACGAAAACGGAAAAGCAATCGTGGAAAATCTTCTCAAAAACAAAGTTGAAACGAGATTTATTCAGATTGACCCAGTTCAAAAAACTGGTTTTTCTTTTATTGTGACTTTTGGCGAAGAGGTGGAGCATACAGCTTTTTTATTTCGCGGAGCCAACAATAATTTAAAAATTTCTCCGCGGGATTTAAAATTAAAAACAAATTGGTTTTATGTTGCTTCGCTTTCTGGCGCAGGATGGCGCGGGGTTTTAGATGCAGTTGTATCAACAAAGGCGCGCCTTGCTTGGAATCCGGGGAATAAACAACTTGCTGCGGGTCTTTCCGGACTAAAAAAATATCTGGCAAAAACATCAATATTTTTTGTGAATAAGGATGAGGCGATTGAACTTGTTATGTCTTTGCTAAAATATAAAAAATCGAAAACAGCGTGGCTAAATCAGCCGAAAAATCTTTTTGGGGTTTTAGCAGAATTTTGTCCGGGAATTTTAATAATTACAGACGGTGGGAAAGGCGCGTATCTCTATTCCCCCGGCAAAGTTTATTACCAGCCATCCTTAAGCAAAAAAGTTGTTGACACAACCGGCGCGGGAGATTCTTTTTGCGCGAGTTTTCTCGCGGGCTACATCCGTTATTGCGGAAATATTTCCAAATCGTTGGAACTCGGGGCAATAAACAGCGCGTACAATCTAACTGGCGTTGGAGCGCAGGATCCGCTCTTAACTTGGAGCCAAGCAGAAAAATTAATGAAGAAATAATATGAAAACAGCGAAAACCAAAGTAGAAATTTCCGCGCGTCATATTCATTTGAATCAGGCAGATTTAGAAAAACTTTTTGGCGCGGGCTATGTTTTAAAAAAGTTAAAAGATTTGTCGCAAGAGGGGGAGTTTGCCGCGGAAGAAACAGTGACGCTCGTTGGGCCGAAAAGAAAATTAGAAAATTTGCGGGTAGTCGGGCCGGTTCGTCCGGCGACACAAATTGAGCTCGCTTACACTGACGCATTTTCTTTGGGAATTGACGCGCCGCTTCGGCTTTCGGGAAATATTGCCGGTTCTGCCGGAGTAAAAATTATTGGTCCGGCAGGGGAAGTTGATTTGGCCGAAGGTGTAATTGTCGCCAAGCGCCATTTGCATATTAACCAAAAAGAGGCTGATGAGCTCGGTTTTAAAAATGACGATTTGGTAAAAGTGAAATTTGAAGGCGAGAGGGGATTAATTTTTGATAATATCGTAGTTCGTATCAAACCAACTTTCCATATCTCGGTTCATATTGATACTGACGAGGCCAATGCGTGCGGTTGCGGAAAAGTTTGTAGTTTTGGAGAATTGATCTTGGAATAATTTATGAAATATATCTTAGTAATAAATTCCGGTAGCGCGACTTTAAAATTTGCACTTTTTGAAAAAGAAACGTTAAAAAAAATTGCCTCGGGAATTATTGAGCGCATCAACTTGCCTGGGAGTTTTTTGGAATTTAAAATTAAAAACCAAAAAGTGAAAATTTCTAAAGCAGTTCATGATCACGAAGAAGCTTTTAGATTAGTTTTGAATCAATTAGCTAAAACCTTAAATCTAAAATTTGAAATTTCCTTGATTGGTCATCGCGTTGTTCACGGCGGGGAGGAGTTTACCAAGCCAACTATAATTACGTCAGAGATCTTGAAAAAAATGGTGAAATATGATAAGTTATCACCGTTGCACAACCCGGCAAATTTGATGGGAATCAGGGCGTGCATGAAGCTTTTGCCAAAAGCAAAAAATATTGCAGTTTTTGATACGGGGTTTTATAAAACTCTTCCAGATTACGCCTACATCTACGCCCTGCCTATTAATTTTTATAAAAAGTATGCAATCCGACGTTATGGTTTTCACGGGATTTCGCACGAGTATGTGGCAAACGAAGCGGTAAAAATTTTTAAAAAACCGCTTACAAAATTGAACTTAATAACCTGTCATCTCGGAAGTGGCGCAAGTGTTACGGCAATTCGTGGCGGCAAGGCGGTTGATACGAGTATGGGTTTTACGCCGCTTGAGGGGCTCGTAATGTCAACCCGCTCAGGTGATCTTGACCCGGCAATTCCGCTTTATTTGATCCGTGAGTTAAAAATAAAACCGGAAGAAGTTGATAATATTTTGAACAAAAAATCAGGACTGTTCGGGCTTTCGGAATTTTTTGATATGCGTGATGTGCTTACAGCTGCCGGTTATAAAGTAGCGGGACATAAGGGTAAAAAGGTCAGTGTGGAAAAAAGAAAATTAGCAAAACTCGCGCTCGAAATTTTTGTCTATCGCATAAAAAAATATCTGGGGGCGTATTCCGCGGTTTTGGGAAAAGTTGATGCGATAATTTTTACCGCCGGTATTGGGGAGCGCAATAAAACAGTTAGAGATTTAATAATGAAAAATTTAAAAATTTCCGGGACGCCACGGGTTTTAGCCATTCCAACGAACGAAGAATTAATGATTGCTAAAAAAATTAAAAAGTTTTAGACAATATTATGGAAACGGAAAATAATAAAAAGACATCTCTGAAATTAGAAATAATTGAAAAAATTTCAGTTTTAGCGACGGCAAGCTTGGGATTGGTTGCGGCTTTAGCCTGGAACGAAGCAATTTTAGAATTATTCAAAAGAATTTTTGGGGAGCAAAGTACGCTTGCGGCTAAAATGATTTACGCTTTGCTTGTTACAATTTTGGTTGTTTACATTACTATCAAGCTCGGTCACGTAGTAAATAAATTGAAGGAGAAAATCGGAGAAAAATAATGAATTTAAAAAATCTTTTAAACGGTGAATCGAAAACTATCACCGGAGCTGCTCTTCTTTTGGGAGCAGCTTCTTTGGCATCTCGTTTTTTGGGAGTGCTTCGCGACAGGGTTTTGGCCGGAGAATTTGGAGCGGGTGATTCACTTGATATTTATTATGCCGCTTTTCGCATTCCGGATTTGATTTTTAATTTGTTGATTTTAGGAGCGCTTTCCGCGGGATTTATTCCAATTTTTACCGCCGCTCTTTGCGGAGCAAAAGAAAAAAACGAAGAGCCAAAAGAGGCTTGGGAAATAGCGAATAGCGTGATGAATATTATGGGCGTAGCGCTCGTAGTGCTTTGTGGTTTGTTTATTGTAGCAGCGCCGTGGATTGTTCCTTTGATTACGCCGGGGTTTGGGCCGGAAAAAATGTCTTTTGCCATTACGATGACGCAGATAATGATGCTTTCCCCTCTGTTTTTGGGTCTTTCAAATATCTTGGGAAGTATTTTGCAGTCATTCAAAAGATTTTTTGTTTATTCTCTTGCGCCGATTTTTTATAATATCGGTATTATTGTTGGCGCATTATTTTTTACGCGTTGGTGGGGAATCTATGGTTTAGCATGGGGAGTCGTTTTGGGAGCGGCAGCGCATATGTTAGTTCAGGCGCCAGCAGCTTGGCAATTAGGTTTTCGCTACCGTTGGATTTTTGATTTAGTAAATAAAAAAGTTAGGGCAATAGGAAAAATGATGATTCCGAGAACTTTGGGGCTTGCTGTTTCACAGATAAATTTAGTGGTGATGACAGTGATTGCTACAACTTTGGTCCCGGGAAGCTTAGCGGTTTTTAATTTAGCGAATAATTTACAATATTTCCCAGTTGGAATTATTGGTATCTCATTTGCTGTAGCTGCTTTTCCGCTTCTGGGGGAGTTTGCCGCTGCAGGAAAAAAAGAAGAAATGGTAAAAAGTTTTTCCCACACTACGCGGCAAATAATTTTTTTCATTATTCCCGCCTCAGTTTTACTTTTAGTACTTCGCGCGCAAATTGTTCGCGTTATTTTTGGCTCGGGATATTTTGATTGGGAAGATACTATTTTGACGGCTGATACTTTAGCATATTTCGTTTTAAGTTTATTTGCCCAGGCCCTGATTCCTCTTTTGGCCAGATTTTTTTACGCGCTCCATGATACCAAAACGCCGTTTTTTATTGGTTTGATTTCGGCCGTAGTTAATGTTTCGGCCGCAATTTTTTTGGTTAAGCCGTGGGGTGTGTCCGGTTTGGCAATGGCGTTTTCTTTAGCAAGTATTTTAAATTTTTGCTTGCTTTGGATAATGCTTCGGATAAAATTCGGGCCGCTTGATGAAGGAAATATTTTAAAATCGACTCTTAAAGTTTCGGCCGCAGCCTCTCTTATGGCTTTTGCGACACAAACAATGAAAGCAATACTTGCGCCATATGTTGATATGCAAACTTTTTTAGGCGTACTCGGACAAGGTTTCGGCGCGGGGTCTGTTGGAATTTTTATCTTTTCAGTTGTTGCCCTGACGCTTGGTTCTCGTGAAATGAATTCTGTCCGCGACGCCGTAAAGCATAAGTTATTCAGGATAAAACGGCCGATAATTAATATTGAAGAAGGACCAAGGTAGTAGAAAATTTTAGCAAACATTATGCAGAAGAAAATAAAAAATTTTTGTATCATTGCTCACATTGATCATGGAAAATCGACGCTCGCCGATCGACTTTTGGAATTTACTGGAACAGTTTCAAAAAGAGAAATGAAAAATCAGCTGCTTGACATGATGGATTTAGAGAGAGAGCGGGGGATTACGATTAAACTTCAGCCGGTCAGAATGAATTATAAAGATTTTATCGTGAATCTTATCGATACTCCCGGCCATGTTGATTTTAATTATGAAGTTTCAAGATCTCTTGCCGCCGTGGAAGGTGCCCTGCTTTTGGTCGACGCGACTCAGGGTGTCCAAGCCCAAACTCTGGGTAATTTGTATTTGGCGCTAGAACAAGATCTTGTGATTATCCCCGTTGTTAATAAAGTTGATTTAAAAAATGCAGAAGTAGAAAAAACAGTTCAGGAAATTATGGCTCTTGTTGGTTGCAAACGAGAAGAAGTTATTCTTGCTTCTGGAAAAACCGGAATCGGAGTACAGGAAATTATGGAAGCAATAGTAGAAAAAATTCCTCCGCCGTCTGGTGAAATAAGCAATCCGCTTCGTGCTCTCATTTTTGATTCCAAATATGATGATTATAAAGGGGTTGTAGCCTATGTCAGGGCGGTTGATGGCGAAGTGCGACGCGGAGATAAAATGTTTTTGATGGCGACGGGCACGGAAAGCGAAGTTTTGGAAGTTGGGTATTTCAAACCAAAATTTCATCCTGCGGAAAAATTATCAGCGGGAGAAATCGGGTATGTTGTTACGGGTTTGAAGGATATTGAAAAATGCCGTGTTGGTGACACTATTACAATTCAAGGCGCGCGGTCCGCTGTACAAAGTTTACCGGGCTATAAAGAAGTGAAACCGATGGTTTTTGCTGGAATTTTTTGTAAAGAAGGAGATGATTTTCCAAAGCTCCGCGAAGCAATTTTAAAATTGAAATTAAATGATGCTTCTTTAACTTTTGAAACAGAGCAATCCAAGGCGCTTGGGTTTGGTTTTCGCTGCGGTCTTTTAGGACTTCTTCATTTGGAAATATTGGAAGAGCGTTTGCGGCGAGAGCATAATCTCGACGTAATCGTCACAGTTCCGTCCGTTGCTTATCGTATTACTACGGCTAAGAACGATGTTCTGGTTATAAAAAGTCCGGCTGAACTGCCCGACCCCTCGCACATAAAATTAATCGAAGAACCATGGATTAAAATTGATGTCGTGACTCCGTCAACTTATATCGGCGGAATTATGCAAATGGTTCAGGAAAAAAGGGGAGTCTATATTAATACGGAATATCTTGATGCCGACCGTGTAATTTTGCATTATGAAATTCCTCTTTCCGCGATTCTTGTGGATTTTTATGATAAATTAAAAAGTGTGAGCTCTGGATATGCTTCATTGAATTACGAATTTTTTGGATATAAAAAAGCTGATGTTTTGAAGATGGATATTTTGGTCGCAAGCGAGCCGGTTGAGGCTTTGGCTACAATTGTCTATCGCGATACGGCGCAAAGCGTTGGCCGAAGAATTGTCCAATCCTTAAAAAAAGTTTTGCCACGACAGATGTTTGAAGTTAAAATCCAGGCGGCGCTCGGAGGAAAAATTGTTGCTTCCGAACACCTGCCGGCGATGAAAAAAGACGTCACTGCCAAACTTTATGGAGGGGATGTAACAAGGAAAAACAAACTTTTGGAAAAACAGAAAAAAGGTAAGAAAAAAATGAAGGCCATGGGTAAGGTTGATATCCCGCCAGAGGCATTTTTAGCGGTTTTGAAGAAATAGTAAACCTTAGACAGATAAAGAAAAATCACCTTATTTTAGGTGATTTTTTGTTATTTTATGACAATTTATTTTGGCTAATTTAAGACAAAAATATGAATTTTATATAAAATATTGTCAGAAACTCTTGACAAAATATGGAATATATGGTATACTTACTTGTTAAGCTGAAATAGCTTAAAGATCAAAAAAAGTGCTTGTCGTGCTGGTTCTTTACAAAATGTGCCAGAGAAACTTGGAGGAGGAAGGTCTTTCGTGGACCATCAATTGGTAACCACGAGACTCGGCATGAGGTTCAATTAAATTTCGGTATTCGCTTCTGGCGGATTACTAAAAGTTAATTGACCAAAATGCCACCGGCCAATCCTGTGCTATCAGGACAGGCCAACTCGCCTCCAAATTCCTCTGGCACATCCCGATACTTGTCGGGAAGCCAAGGTCAGATCGGTTTCCGGTCTGATTTTTAGTAACTGCTACTGAATCGAAGGGAGATTGAGCATGGACATGGAAAGGCCGAATATCGTGCCGGTGCCTGCGGGCACCCTGTCCGAGAAGGATTACGAAGATCTCGTCGTCGCCATGCTGTCTCCCAAGGAGACGGTGGCGTCGGGCGAACCCGTGGTCGACGTCACCCCGAGCCCCGCGGCCGAGGCGGCGCCCAAGGCGAAGCCGCCGCGGGCCTGCAGCAAGTGCGGGCACCCCGATGGCAACTCCGTCGGGAAGATCCGCCGCGGGCGGATGGCCGAGAAGTGGGACGAAGAACGGGGAGTCAGGGCCTTCTTCGTGGAGTGGTTCTGTCAGCCCTGCCTCGACGAGGAGGCCACGTTGCCCGAGGCCGAGCGCGATCCGCGCCCGGTCGGCAAGGGAGGGTATCTCATCGCGCTCTGCGCCCTCCGCAACAAGGAAGAGGCCGAGAGGCGCGCCGTGCGCACCGCCAAGGAACGGTACCAGGAGGCGAAGGCCACCTGGCGCGCCATTCTGGCGGGAGAGAAGTCCTTCATCGAGAAAGTCCAGCCGCAGCCCGGATGCTGCGAGTTCTCGGGCTGCGAAGACAAGGTGGACAGCGCGGCGTTCGCCGTGGTGAACGGCGAACTCCGGCGCTTCTGCGCCCTCCACAGCGAGACGCTGCGGGAGCAGAAGGTGCGGGGACAGAACAAGGATCCCCGATTCATGGCCTGGAGGGGACCGGAGGCCGAGGTCAAGTGCCAGCGTCACTTGGCTTGGCTCAGGCACCAGGCCAAGGAGGCCGAGAGGCGCGCGACTCCGGCGAGCTCCGGACGCGTCGAGCGCCTGAAGGACGCCTTCGACCGTCGTCTCACCGATCGCCGCCCCAACAAGCCCTCCTCCGTCGGCGAAACCACGGAGTCCCAGCGGGCCAAGGAGCGCCAGGCGGCCTACGTCGAAGCGCTCAAGAACGGCGGGAGTCTCGCCGACGTCCTCGCCGTGCCCGAGAAGCTCGACGAGAGTGACGGCGGCTGGGCCGCGATCGACGCCTTCAACCGGCGGTCCGAAGCCACCTGCGCCGGCCATCGCGGCAAGGGCGGCAAGCTCAAGAAGGACGGCAAGAAGGGCGGCGGCAAGGGCAAGCGCCGCTAGCCACCGGTTCGTTCCTACTAGTATTTTCTTGGAGCAAGTAGTCTGTGCAATGCAGACACTGTTCGCAAATCGAGAAATCGAGGCGTGACAGGATCTTGCTCCAAGTCCCTTTCCTCTAAATCAGCGCGAGCTGGTTTAAAGAAAAGGGATTAATAATAAAAACAAAATTTTAGTCATTTTTGACTATACTTAAATCCCGCGCAAGAGCACCGCCATTTGGTGGTGTTTTTGTTTTTTAAAATATGTTATAATATCCCAATATTTATTTTAAGTTAAATAATATGAAAAAGAGGAATTTGCAAAAAATTATCTGGATAATTCTTTCTGTTGCGATAGTTTTTTCTATGGTTATTTGGACTGTTGCGCCAATGTTTTAAATTAAGTTTATGAAGTGGAAAGTTGCCGAGCAAATCAGCGAAGAGTTTAAAAATAAATTCCCGGAGATAAATCCGGTAATTTTACAATTATTGGCCAACCGCGGAATAAAAACCCAGGAACAAATTGATGAATTTTTATATCCCGATTACAGCCAGGATGTTCATGATCCATTTTTATTTTTGGATATGAAAAAGGCGGTAGGAAGAATTTTCCAGGCGATAGAAAAGAAAGAAAAAATAATAGTGCATGGGGATTACGATGCCGATGGAGTTTGTTCTGCGTTAGTTGTGGTATCCACACTTTTGGCCATGGGGGCGGACGTTCAGGTATATTTACCTCATCGTGAGCTTGAAGGATACGGGCTTAATATGCAGACAGTCGAAGAGCTTGGGAAAAATGGAGTGAATTTAATTATCACAACAGACTGCGGCATTAGTAATCGTTTGGAGATTAAAAGGGCAACAGAACTTGGGATGGATGTAATTATCACAGACCACCATACCGAGCCGCCAAATTTACCCGAGGACGCGTTAGCAATTATTGATCCGCACCTTGTCCGCGAAAAATATCCCTTTTGCGATTTAGCCGGGGCAGGAGTGGCTTTTAAATTGGTTCAGGCAATTTTCAGGAGCCCACAATTTTCTGATAGCAAAATAGATTTAGATACAGAAGCGTTTGAAAAGTGGCTTTTGGACTTAGTGGCGATTGCCACGATTACTGATATCATGCCGCTTTTGGGAGAAAACAGGACTCTGGTAAAATATGGACTTTTAGTTTTGAATAAAACCAAGCGAATTGGTTTAAAAAAGTTAATTGAATCTTTGGGATTGAATAAAAATAAAGATCTTGACGCAAGAAACGTGGCTTTCCAGGTTGGACCCCGACTTAATGCGGCTGGCAGAATTGATCACGCCAATCAGGCATATGAGCTTTTAAAAACAGATGACGTTAATGAAGTTGATAGTTTAGTTGATGCTCTAAATAAAACAAATGAGGGCAGACAAAGTTTAAGCGAACGCGTGATGGCTGAAGCTCGAGCGCAAATTGGAGAAGACATTGGAGAGGAAAAAGTTTTGTTCGCAAAAGGCGATGGATGGCCGGTTGGGATAGTTGGCTTGGTCGCAGGAAAAATTGCAGATGTTTTTTGGCGGCCGACTTTTGTTATGACAGAACGCGAGGAGGGAAAAATTGAAGGTTCGGGGCGAAGTATTCCAGAGTTTGATATTATGGAGGCGCTTGACTTAGTTAAAGATCTTTTAGATCGTTATGGCGGCCACGCCGGCGCTTGCGGTTTTACAATGGAAAAAAGAAATTTGAGAAAATTTCAGAACAATATTCGCAAATTTGCGGAGAAAAAATTAGGCGGGATGGAACTCGCGCCGACCCTAAATATTGACGCGGAAATAAATTTAGAAAAAATAGATTGGGAATTATTTGAACTTTTAGAAAAATTTTCCCCATTTGGCAGAGCGAATGAGCGACCAAAATATTTGGCGCGCAGTTTATCGGTAGAAAGTTTTGAAAGCGTCGGAACTAACGGAAATCATTTAAGGATAAATTTGAGTCAGGGGAATGGTGTCCGGAAAAAATTTATTGGTTTTTGTTTTGGAGAATGGTGTAAAAAGTTAAAGGTAGGAGATAAGGTTGATGTCATTTTTGAGATCGATGTTAATGAGTGGAACGGGAACAGGGAATTACAGATGAAAATTATTGATTTAAAATTAAATTAAAATTTTATGGATCAAAACAAGAGCGAGAAAGAATTGTTTGATAAAGTTGAAAAAATAGATAAAAAAATTGATAAAATCCAGAAGTATATCTTCTGGGTTCAGGTTTCGAGTGCGATTAAGATAGTCTTGATTTTAGTTCCTATTGTTTTGGGGCTTGTTTTTTTGCCTCCATTTATTCGAGAGGTACACCCGTTGGTTAGGGAAATTTTAAATTTAATACAAAATATTACGCCTTAATTTTTTATAAATGTTATACGATAAACTTCAAATTTACACTGACGGCGGAGCTCGGGGAAATCCCGGGCCGGCGGGGATTGGCGCGGTTATTTGGTCTGGTAATGAATTGGTCGGGAGGCATAAAAAATATATTGGCGAGGCGACAAACAATCAGGCAGAATATAAAGCCGTAATTTTAGCCCTGGAAGAAGCAAAAAAATTAGAGCCGAATGAGCTGGAGTTTTTTTTGGATAGTGAGCTTGTGGTTAAGCAACTAAACCGTGAGTACAAAGTTAAAGACAAAGATTTAGCGCCGCTTTTCGTTCAGGTTTGGAATTTGAGTATGAGTTTTAAAAAGGCGACTTTTACCCATATTCCGCGAGAAAAAAATAAAGAGGCAGATAAATTAGTTAATGAGGCGATTGACGAAGCGACGCGATAGCAATTTTGTGCTATAATTAAAGCATGGAATGGGCAAGAAAAATTCTTGGCAGAAAAATTTTTAAATTAGCGCTGATTTTCGCTTTTATTTTTTTAATCAGCGCCTTTTTATTAATAAAAGAAAGAATTGACGAAGCACGCGCGGGAGAGGCGGATAATGTTTCCGGTTGGGCATGGTCCTCGGATAATTTTGGATGGTTTTCGGCAAATTGTTCAAATTTGGGGTTATGCCCGGACGCCGGAAGAATCGATTACGGTTTAAATGTGGAAGATGACGGGACAGTAGCAGGGTATCTTTGGTCGGAAAATATTGGTTGGGTTCGTTTTAGTAATCCTCTTGGAGAGCTTGCGCCGGGTGGGGCAATAGCCAGGGCAATTTACGATCCGGTTTTGGGAAGAATTACAGGCTGGGCAAAAGTTTTAGCATTAGGCGACGGGGGGTGGCTGAAACTTCGCGGACCTGACGCCGGAATGCCGGGCGGACCGTATCGTGCCTGTACCGATTGCAAAGACGTAGAAATTCCAGGAGATCCCCCAACAGTTGATTATCAATGCAATATTTGTTTTACGGATAAATTTCCCGATCCTTCGGAAACGGGAATAGGAAATATTTGTGGGCAATGCTTTAATTGCGTGCGTGGCGCGTCGGAAGATACCTGTGTTGCTTGTACTTTTTGCGATAAATATGGCGTGTCGGTCGACCGACAGAACGGTCGAATTGTTGGCTGGGCATGGAACGGAAATAATGATCCGGCTGTTGGAGCGGGCTGGATTAATTTTTCTCCAACTCCGGGCGGGCTCGGATTAGCTTCGCCCTGGCTTGAAACAAAATATGGAGAAATTTACGGAAAGCTTTCGGTTGAATCTCCAAGCGCCTTTGTAGAATTGATTAATAAATATAACGCGACTTATTGTATTTTATCTACGGGCGCAGTTACTCATTTCACGAGCGAAGAATGCATAAAGACGCCTTTTGAAAGTTTTTCTTTCCCCGGGGCAGGGAATCTTTATACCAATGTTTTTGGGAAAATTGATTTAGCGGGAATTTTAACTGGAAAATATGGCATAGTGCAAAATATTAATTCTGGAGATGATATTCCGAATATGCTTGGGGGAAAGGTTTATTATAAAAATGGCGATTTAACAGTTGACGCTAAAATTTTCAATAATGGCCCGGGCAAGCAAAATGGTTCTGGCTTGATTGTTGTGAAAGGGAACTTAACTATAACAGGGAATATATCATATCAGGTTGGGGGAGTTACTAATTTAAAAAATTTAGCTTCAGTCGGATGGCTTGTGATTGACGATGGGTCTAACTCAAAGGGAAAAATAAATATTAATTCTTCAGTAGAAAAAATAGTGGGGGCGTTTTACGCTGAAAATGAGATTAATACGGGAACGACAAACAACCGTCGGACAGACGTGTCTCTTACGGTCCGCGGGTTGATGCTCACTAAAAAATTTAGATTTGAACGTCTTTGGCAGTCGGCAGAGCGCGGCTCGGAACAGGTTATTTATGACGGTAGGGTAATTGCTAATACGCCGCCAGGAATGTCTGATTTAATGAGAGCTTTGCCTATTTGGAGGGAGGCGGCTCCGTAGAAAAATTAACAAGGATTAATTAATAGGTAAATTAATTATTAAAAATTATTGGTTACTAGGGGATTTTTGTGGTATAATAAAAAAATAATTATCCATTGTTGATAAAATATGACTAAAAGTTACTTAGGCGTTGATTTGGGCGCAACTAGTATTAAAATTGTTGAATTAAAAGAAGAGGCGGGAAGACCAAGGCTTTTAACTTACGGCTACACGGAACAAAGCATTGGTTATCCGGAAAAAGAGTTTACGGAAACCCCAGAAAGAGCGATAGATCTAATTAAAAAGATTTCTGCCAAAGCAAGAACTGTTTCAAAACAAGCCGTAGCGGCGTTACCAAGCGCCTCGGTTTTTAGTTCTGTTATTAATATTCCGGCGGACCCAGGAAAAGACTTGGCTGAAGCGGTGCGGTGGGAGGCAAAAAAAATTATCCCATTACCCCTGGAAGAAATGATTTTAGATTGGAAGGTTTTAACTCCGGAGGGGGCAGTTGGGACGGGAGCCGCTTCTTTGCCCGGAAGTCCCCTGACGTCAGCGCAAAAAACTACAAAAATTCTTCTTACGGCAGCAGCAAAAAATTTGGTAAAGAAATATTTAGATATTTTTAAGGGCGCCGGATTGAATCTTGTAAGTTTAGAGACGGAAACCTTTGCTTTAGTGCGGGCTTTGGTTGGCGTTGATAAATCTACGGTAATTATTGTAGATATGGGTGCGGCAAGTACGGCAATTTCTATTATTGAAAATGGAGTTCCCTTTCTGAATCGCTCTTTAAATGTTGGCGGGATAAATATTACAAAGGAAATTGCTACAAGTCTGGGAATCGATTTTAACCAAGCTGAGCAGATGAAATTTGATGTTGGAATGTCGCCAGGCGCGGGAGGGGGGATGTCAAAGATTGTGGAAAGATCGTTATTAATGTTACTAAACGAAATTAAATATTGCGCGAATATTTATCAAAACCAGGAGGGGGGATCGGGAAAAAAAATCGAAAAAATAATTTTAACCGGCGGCGGAGCGCTTCTCCCAAATTTTATTGATTACCTTTCGAGCGCATTAAATATGAGAGTTTACGCCGGCAACCCTTGGGCGAGAATAATTTATCCCGAGGAATTGCGTCCTATTTTAGATGAAATTGGACCAAAGTTTTCCGTAGCGATTGGTCTTGCGATGCGCGAGCTAGAATAAATTAAAGATTATTTTCGAGCTGTTTTTAAAAGTAATAATTAGGGATTATTTTATTATTTCCTTAATAAGTTAGGATTCTACCATTGGGTATGCCCAACGGAAATAAAAATAACGGGAATGATGATATCGAGCTCTTGCCAGTTGAACTTAGAAAGCCGGAGGAAAAGAAGAAAAAAGAAGAAAAGCCAGAAGTGAAATTATTTATTCCCGAGATTGGAGAAAAGCCCCAAAAGTCTACCTTTATGGGAAAATTTTTTGGTACGAAAAAATCTCCGCAAATGCCAAAAGCAGGCACGCCTTTGTCAGAACCAGACACAGAAGCAGATATATCTGTTTTTAAAATTAAAAAAGAACCCCCCAAAAATATTTCACCCCAACCAGCACCCCCCCAAGCTCAGGCAAGGCCACCTTTAGAGCAAAAACCCGCGCCCTTGCCCCCGCAAAAGACTGAACTAAAACAGCCTCAAAACGGTACGAATAAGATGGTTTTGTCAAAACCATCGAACGGAAAAAAAACTATCGGGCAAAAACTTGGTATTACTCTAATCCCGGAAGAAGCGACTGTTTCTAAAGAGAAAACAAAAAGATCAAGACAAGTCGCTCTCTTGGTTATTTTTGCATTTATTTTAATGTTAATAGGAGGGGGGGTATATTGGGCTTTAAAATGGTACGAAGGGCAGGCTGATCTAGATTTGCAAAAAATAGAAGCAGACCTTAGCGTGATCAATGGTAAAAATAGAGAAATGGATTCGGAAAAAGTTCAAGCACAATCTTTCCAAAAGAAATTAAAAACTGTAGATAAGCTTTTAGAAAATCATATTTATTGGACGAACTTTTTTTCTTTCTTGGAAAAAAACACAGTAGCAGATGTTTATTTTGTTAATTTAATTGGCGGGAGCGATGGCCAGGTTGTAATGTCTGGAGTGGCAAGAAGTTATAAGGCTTTATCGAGACAAATTGTTTCTTTTAGGGAAGATGAACTAATTTCTTTAGTTTCCATACTTTCCGCCTCGGCCAGTTTGGACACAGAAGGAAATGTAGCGGAAATAAATTTTGATGCAAAACTAAAACTTACTCCGGAATTTTTTTTGAAATAGAAAGTGAATATGGCAAAAGAAGAGGAAAAAAAATCTAAAGAAGAATCAAAAAATAAAATAAAGGAAAAATCGTCTTCCTCTCTTTTCGTGTTTTTATTGGTTTCGATTTTTGCGGTTGCGGCTTATTTTTTAATTTGGCCGGAGTATCTCCGTTTATCTGGTACTAGGGAAAAAATAGTTTCGAGGAAACAAGCGATGGAAGATGCGTCCAAAACTTTTAGAGAGATAAATAAATTGTTAGAAAATTATTCCAGTATTCCGAAAGAAGAAAGTAAAAAAATCTCCACGATGTTGCCAGAGGAAGTTGGCGAAGCGGGACTTTTTACCTTGTTTGAAACATTGGCTCAAAAAAATAAGATCATTGTTTTGGGGGTTGATATTAGCGAGAAAAAACCCGCAGATAATTTTAAAAATTTGGGGATTATGGAAGTTCATGCCGCCCTCAATCTTGCTGCCAGTCCGGAATCAGAAGATTCTTACGGAGATTTTAAAAAATTTTTATCAGATATAGAAGCCAATTTAAGATTAATGGATATTACGTCAATAAATTATACGCCAGAAACAGCTACTTACGCTTTAAATTTAAAAACTTATCGCGTGGAAGAGGCACAAAATTTTACGGAGCAGAGCACTCCATAAATTTATGAAAAAGAAATTTATAATTTTAATAATTATTTTATTACTTGTCGGAGCGGGTGGATATTTTTTATATTATAATTTAATGAGCGATGAAATTGGGGGCGCACTTAGTACCGTAAAAAGTATTGATACAAATTTTGACACAAAAATTTTTTCCAATGAAAAGTTTAATGGATTAAAAGAATATGTGGTTTTGCCGGTGGAAGTCGGACAAAAGGGGAAGATTAATCCTTTTATGAAGTTTTAATATGGATAGTCCTTTGCTCAGTATTCTGCTTCAGGAAAAGATAATTGACGGAGAAAAAGCAGGATTGCTGATGGAAGAAAGCCAAAAAACAGGGAAAAGCATAGAAGCTCTTATCGATGAATCGGGCCAGATTGAAGAAGAAAAACTGGCCGAAGCAAAGGGCAAGGTTTTTAATTTGCCATATGTTAATTTGGTCGGTCATGAGATAAAATATGAAGATTTAAATATTATTCCAAAAGATGTAGCGGAAAATAATCACGTTGTTTCTTTCGAAAAAATCGATGGCGCGGTGAATGTTGGAATTACAAACCCGGGCAACATCGCCGCTATGGAGGCCATAAATTTTTTAGCTAAAGAAAAAAATTTTTCTGTAAAGTATTTTATAATTTCTCCGGCAAGTTTTCGTGACGCAGTAAAAAAATACGAGATTTTAAAGAAGGAAGTAGAAAAAGTTTTAGAGATTGCGGAAGAAAGGTTTAGGGAAGAGGAAAAAGAAATAGAGGAGATTCCAATGGGCGAAGTGGCGGAGGCAATCAAAAAGGCGCCAGTTTCCAAAATGGTAGCGATGATTATGAAATACGCTGTTGATAACAAGTCTTCAGATATCCACATTGAGCCGGCATTTAAGGAGTCGAGAGTTCGCTATAGGATTGACGGTGTTCTTCGGCCAAGACTCGCATTGCCAGCCTATATCCACGCTGCTGTTGTCGCAAGAATAAAAGTTTTAGCAAATTTAAAATTAGACGAGACAAGAATTCCTCAAGACGGAAGAATCAGACAAGTTATCAATGGAAAAAATGTTGATTTTCGTGTTTCAACTTTGCCCTTGATGGATCAGGAAAAGGTTGTGATGAGAGTTTTGGAGACCGCGACAAAGGCGGCGACGCTTGAAGATTTGGGTTTTCGTGGGCGGGCCGTAGAAATTATCACAAGAGAAATAAAAAGGCCGCATGGCTTATTTTTAGTTACTGGCCCGACAGGTTCTGGTAAATCTACAACGCTTTATACGGCGCTTTCCATGGTTAATCGTGAAGGGATTAATATAGTTACCCTGGAAGATCCAATAGAATATTATATTACCGGAGTTAATCAGTCGCAAATCAGGCCTGAAATTGGTTTTACTTTTGCCGCTGGGCTTCGTTCGCTTTTGCGCCAAGATCCAAATATTATCATGGTTGGCGAAATTCGCGATAACGAAACCGCGGAACTAGCGATCCATGCGGCTCTGACCGGTCATTTAATTTTTTCTACATTACATACGAACGATGCGGCTGGAGCAATTCCTCGCTTGATTGATATGAAAGTGGAGCCGTTTTTGTTATCTTCAACTTTGAATGCAGTTGTCGCCCAAAGGCTTGTTAGGAAAATTTGTCCTTACTGTAAAGAAGAAATTAATCCTCCCGTCGACGTTGTGGAAAGTATTAGGAAAGAACTTGCTACTACGCCCAAAAAATTTTTTCCTCAGGGCGTTGATCTGGATTCTCAATTTAAGGTTTGGCATGGCACGGGTTGTGCGAGATGTAATAACGAAGGATACATTGGTCGTGTGGTTATTTCAGAAATTTTAGAGGGAACAGAAAATTTAAGAAAAATTATTGCCGAGGGTTTTAATATAAAAAGTTTTAACGAAGAAAGAAAAAATCAAGGAATGGTTAGTATGAAGCAGGATGGTTTTTTGAAAGTGCTGGAAGGCCTGACAACCGTGGAAGAAGTGATGCGCGCAACCCAGGAGTAATATAATATTATGGCGCTAGATATAAACCTAGACAAATATATTGCCAAAATACCTTTTTTAAATCGAGTCCCGGCCAAGGACTTGGTTATTTTTGCCCGTCAGCTTTCGGTTATGATTTCTGCTGATGTGCCCGTTGTTCAGGCTTTAAAAATTTTGATTCGCCAGACTGCTAATAAAAATTTACAGACAGTAGTGGCAAATCTCGCCGCAGACGTTGAGGGCGGAGCCAAACTTTCCATCGCCCTTGCCAGGTATCCTCATATTTTTGACGATTTTTTTGTTAACATTATTCGTTCGGGGGAAACAACGGGAAAGCTCGATGAAGTTTTAGATTACCTCGCGACACAGAGAGAAAAAGATTATGATTTACAAAGCAAGATAAAAGGGGCCATGATCTATCCAGCCTTTATTTTATTTGGTTTAGTCGTGGTTGGTATTGTGATGATGATTTTTGTTATACCAAAATTGACAGATATATTAAGGGAGGCGGGCGGAACTCTCCCTCTTTCCACGAGAATTTTAATAGCAACCTCTGATGTGATGAAAAATTATTGGTGGGCCCTAGCAATTATCGCCGTAGGCGCTGTTTTGGGAATAAGGTACCTAATCAGTTTTCCTCTTGGCAGAAAATATTGGGATACAATGAAATTAAAACTGCCGATTTTTGGGCAATTATTTAAAAGAATTTACATTGTCCGTTTTACTCGCGGTTTGGCAACTCTACTTACCGGTGGCGTAGAAATTGTGGGCAGCTTAAAGATTGCCGGAGATATTACCGGAAACGCGGTTTACAAAGATTTAATTTTAGAGACAATGCGTGAAGTCGAGGACGGCAACCCGATTACAACAGTTTTTGCTAGAAGCAAGGATATTCCAATAATGGTTACTCAAATGTTAGGAATCGGTGAACAAACGGGGAAAATAGAAGTTATCTTAGAAAGAATTACCGATTTTTATACGCGAGAAACAGAAAATTTAGTTAGAAACTTAACAACAATCATGGAGCCCCTCATTATGCTTTTAATGGGTGTTGGCGTTGGGATCATGGTTGCGGCAGTAATTTTACCGATGTACAGTCTGGCGACACAATTTTAAAAATGTGATATAATTTATTAATAATTAAATCCTAAAAATCACAACTTAGAAGCTTAAAGTTGTGATGGATGAAAGGAGGTGGAAGAATGTTTAAAAATAAAAAAGGTTTTACCTTGATCGAACTTCTCGTCGTTATTGCCATCATCGGTTTGCTTTCAACTTTGGCGGTCGTTGCTTTGACTTCTGCCAGAACAAAAGCTAGAGACTCAAAGAGGGTCGCCGATATGAAGCAGGTCCAAACAGCCATGGAATTGTATTACAGCGCGAATAATGGTTATCCAGCTTGCGGCGCAGGGACACTGCTTTCTGCTTGCGGAGCTTTAGCGCCTGATTTTTTGCCGGGAGTAGCGACAGTAAAAGATCCAGGTGGAGTTGCAGCTGCTTGCGCAAATCCGGCTGTTGCAAAATGTAATTATGCTTTCGGTGCGGCTGGAGCTGACGAAGGATATAGGGTCAACTTCTGGCTAGAAGGAGCTACTGGTGATTTGGCGGCTGGAGCGCATAGAGTTACTGCGAAAGGCATCGAGTAAAATTTAACCTCAAGTTTTCGAGATCAAAAAACTCCCAAGGGGGAGTTTTTTGTTTGGTTTTTGCTTATTTTTATGGTATAATTTTTAAATATGATACACCTTATCGTTTTTATTTTTGGTTTAATTATCGGGAGTTTTTTGAATGTTGTTATTTGGCGGCTTCACGCCGGGGAGTCGGTTTTGACCGGCCAATCCCATTGTCCCAAATGCCGCCATAAACTTGGCCCTGTCGAGCTTATTCCGGTTCTGAGTTTTTTGATTCAGAAAGGAAAATGCAGACATTGCGGAAAATCAATTTCTTGGCAATATCCGCTCGTGGAACTTTCTGCGGCAATTTTATTTTTATTCGCGTATTTGCCGTACGATTTGCGCCTTACAACATATAATTTTTTCTTGTTATCAAGGGAGTGGTTTATCATTTCTATAATGATTGTAGTTTTTGTTTATGATCTAAAATATTATTTAATTTTGGATAAGATAATTTATCCCGCAGCGGCGGTTATTATTATAACTTTACCATTAATTTATGGAGGAGAAATTTCTTGGTGGGGATTGATTAGCCCGATTATCGCGGCAGTTTTAGGTGGCGGATTTTTTCTTTTACAATATGTTATTTCGAAGGGCAAATGGATTGGGGGAGGAGATATAAAATTAGGAGCGTTAATGGGTTTGATTTTGGGCTTAGGTGGTCTTGGCGTGGCCTTATTTTTTGCTTATGTGGCCGGAGCGATTATTGGATTGGGTTTAGTATTTTTTGGAAACAAAACCATGAAAAGCCGGGTTCCATTTGGAACTTTTCTTGCTGCTGGAACTGTTTTCGCAATGTTTTTTGCTGAGCCAGTTTTAAATTGGTATTTAAACCATTAAGATGAAAAAAGGGTTTACGATAATTGAACTTCTTGTTTCTTTGAGCATTTTTATTATTGTGACGGCAATGGTAGTAACAAATTTTCGGGGCGGTAACAGGAGTGACGAATTAAAAATTGCGGCGGAGACAATCGCTTCCAGCTTGCGCCGGGTACAGAATATGGCTTTGGCCGGAGAGCTCGTGGACGGGATTTCGCCCCCCGGGGGGTATGGTATTTATTTTAATTTGGGTAATCCTGGGCAGTACTTAATTTTCGCTGATAAAGACGGAGATCTTGCTTATGACGTAGGAGAAGTTTTGGCGGATGGCGCGATTGATTTAGCTGATAATATAACCCTAGAAAATATTTTGCCCGCGGCCGCATCAACAATAATTTTTAAGCCGCCAAAACCAACAATTTATATCAATGGAGGCGTGGGTGATAACATTCTTGGAGTGACAGTAAAACATTCTTTAAGTGGTAAAGTTAAAAAAATTTTAGTTAATAGAATTTCAGGAAGAGTTGATGTAGAATAATTTTCTAAATGAAATATAAAATAAAAAACTCAAAAGGCGAAATCCAGGGAGGTCAGAGTTTGGTTGAAATGATTGTCGCCATCGCCATTATCTTAACTGGTTTAGTGGGGGCTCTTTCGCTTACGATTTCTAATTTGACCGGAGTTGATGAAGCTGGTACAAGAGTCGTAGCCTCAAATTTGGCAAGGGAGGGAATTGAGGTAGCGCGTAATTTTCGTGATGCGAACTGGCTGAAAAATTTAGATTGGGATACTGGGCTGTATTCAGGAAATGATTTTACGGCGATAGCTATTTTTGATCCGCCAACAAATAAATGGCGGCTTGATTTTAGTCCCAACGCTATATCTGATCTGGCGGCTAAATTGTATCGCAGTCCAGAAAATTTATATTTGCAAGATACGGCTCCTCCTGCCGGGATGGAAACGCAATATTTTAGGCTCATTACTCTTGATCCAATTTGTTTTAACGCGGCGACACAAACAGAAAGTATTACCGGAAATCTTTGTGGCGTAGGGGAGGAAAAAATTGGCATTAGGATTAAGTCTGAGGTTACATGGAAGCTGTCTGGTCGCGCAAGAGATGTAATATTGGAAGACAGGATTTATAATTGGCGGTAATTAAAGGCGTTATGAATAAAAAAGGCTTTACGCTTGTAGAAATGATGGTGGTGCTCGCGATTTTTTCCGTGGCGACAGTTGTTGTTGTGGATATTTTTATGATGGCAGGAAAAGCGCAGCGCCGAACTTTAGCAATAGAAAAAATACAATCCGACGCAAGATATTCCATTGAAGCCATTTCCAAGGAAATAAAAATGGATATGATTGATTATGATTGGGTTGGCTACGCCGGCGGGATAACAAGTCCTGAAGACGCGCTTGCGCTTTTGGACGCTGATAATAATTCAATTATTTTCAAAATAAGCGCTGACGATTGTCCGGCAGGAACAAATAAATGTCTTGTGGTTAGTTTAGATGGAGGATTAACTTGGGCAAGTATTACTTCGGAAGGAAATAATGTAGAGGATTTAAAATTTTATATTAATCCGGCAGTTAACCCTTTTTTGATGAATGTTGCAAATTTATATGATTCAAATAACCAGCCGAGAGTAACAATCGTTCTGGCAACAAAGGGAATTGGCGGCCGCGCAGAGGAGCAACAGACGATTTATTTACAAACTACTGTATCAAGCAGAATTTATAGAAGATAATAAAAATGAAAAGTATAAGATTAAAAATTGGAGACGAGGGTGGTAATGTTTTGTTGCTTGCTCTTTTGGTTATGGCTGGAATTATGACTGCCGGACTTGGAATTGGCGCGATTATTTTAAACGAAATAAAACAGGCGCGAAACATAGATTTTTCTACTGTAGCTTATTATGCGGCCGAGGCGGGGGTTGAGCAGGCAATTTATAAACTTAGAAAAGAAGACGCGGTTTTAGTTTGTCCGGTAGGGGAATGTGGCGCAAATGGTTTTTGTTCTGGAGGGGAAAAGGAAGCGTGTGTTTCAGCGACAGGAGATCTAAGTAATACATCACAATGGACAAGGGCGGTGGTCGATAAAGAATTACAAATTTATGGTAAAATAGAAAAAAATAATTCAATGCAGGTAGATCTTTTTGACCCGGAAAATGCTGTTGCCGCGGGAATTGAATCTGTTAAGATTGAGTGGGTTCCAGATTGTATTTTACCAGCGGTTTCCACGCTGGAAGTCGGTTATATTAGTTGGGATCCGGCAGCCGGGTGGTCTGAGGCAACAGAGAAAAAATTTAAATATACTTCAAATGCGAGCCCGGTTATTAATAATAGTTTTTCCAGTGCCAAGTCGTATAGACTACGCATTAGGGCGCTTTATTGCGATGTTGGCAATGTTGTAGTTACCGCTTGGGGGGCTGATAACGCAGCTCCTCCGCAAATAGAAATTCCCGCCCGAATCGTTTTAAATTCAACGGGTAAATATAGTTTGGCGCGCCAGGCGATTAGAGTGACAATGCCCCGAAGATCTCCAATGTCCGGTTTATATGATTATGTTTTGTTTAGCGAATGTTCGCTTGTGAAGGGAGACGAGGCTGTCTGTCCATAAAATTTTATGCTCCGCTAAAAGCTTTTGACGAAAAATTATGACGAAAGAAGAAGTTAAAAAGAGAATAGAAAAACTTAAAATTGAGATTGATCATCATCGGTATCTTTATCATGTTCTAGATCGGCAAGAAATTTCTGACGCGGCTCTGGATTCACTAAAACATGAATTATATAAATTAGAACAAGAATATCCGGAATTTATTACATCCGATTCGCCGACGCAACGAGTCGGGGGAGAGGCATTAAAAGAGTTTAAGAAAGTTGTTCATGAAATTCCGATGCTTTCCATTGAAGATGTTTTTAGCGTGGAAGAATTGGGTGATTGGAAGGATAGAGTTCAAAAACTTTTGCCGCACGAAAGATTTGATTATTACACGGAAATCAAAATGGACGGCTTAGCAGTATCTTTAATTTATGAAGAGGGATTTTTAAAAGTCGGGGCTACCCGTGGCGACGGAAAAATTGGTGAAGACGTAACACAAAACTTAAAAACGATTGAGGCAATACCTTTGGAGCTGCGCGTCCCAAGCGATAAGGAGATCGATGAATTTGTAAAAAAGTTTGGTAGAGACGGATTAAATGAAAAAAAGTTTCGCCAAATATTTCAAAATTTTTCCGGCCAGATTGAAATTCGCGGCGAAACTTTTATGACCAAAGAAGTTTTTGAAGAGTTGAATAAAAAACAGGAAAAGGCAGGTCTTCCGACTTTTGCCAACCCCCGAAACGCCGCGGCCGGAAGCATTAGGCAGCTTGATTCGAAAATTACTGCCAGCCGGAAATTAGATTTTTATGGAT
>JBMORR010000010.1:0-3915 GCA_049322595.1 Patescibacteria group bacterium
AAAACAGCTTCTTGATCCTTGAACAAAGGTAAAAAGAGGCTGTTTGTTCGTAGTTTCAATCAAAGTGCGCCAAAGGGTTAATACTCCAGCGTTAACCTCGGAAAAAACTACGAAATATTTTACAAAAAATTACTTAACGGCGACGGTGCCGCTTGTTTTCGCGTAATCCACTTTCGCCACGCTGACCATCTCCAATCCGCTGATTCTTTCTTCCAATTTCTGCGTGGACTGCATTTCCGCGACCTGGAATTCGATCTTTCTAATGCTTTCCTTGAGCGTGGCTTGCTGATCTTCCAAATCCTTGATGGTAAAACCCTTAATGGCCATGCTGTTTATTTCCGCAAGATAAAGCACTCCGAAAAAACAAATTAACGCTAAAATAGCGATATTTATAGTTTTCACGTTCGCGAAAAACTTGTACCAAACGCGCGGTTTGGCGGAAAGCCTTTCCTTTTTGTTTTTGTTTTGAATCAATGCCAGAAATTTTGACATATTTTGTTTTCGGCTACTTCAATTTCTCTACGACTCGAAGCTTCGCGCTCCGAGATCGCGGATTTTGGGTTGCCTCCTCCTCACTGGGTACTATAGGTTTTTTATTTAAAATTTTTAAAATTGCTTTGTGGCCGCAGTTGCAAACCAGAATGCTTTTTGGACAAACGCAGCCGGAAGATTCTTTTTTAAAATACTGCTTAACGATTCTATCTTCCAAAGAATGAAAAGAAATTATTGCGAGACGTCCGCCGGGCGGCAAAAGTTCTAGAGCTATCGGCAAAACTTCAGTCAGATTTTCAAGCTCATGGTTTGTCGCGATGCGCAGAGCCTGGAAAACTTTTGTGGCGAAATGGATTCGCCCATGTTGTAAATTTTTTGGTACGACTTCCGAAATTGCTTCTACCAACTTAAAGGTCGTATCTACGGAAGCATTTTTTCTGACTTCGCAAATTTTTTTGGCAATCCGTTTGGCAAATTTTTCTTCTCCGTATTCGCGGAAAATTCTTTCAAGTTCTCTTTCCGTGCTTCGGTTTAATATTTCCGCCGCTGTCTCCCCTTCTTCTCCGTAGCGCATATCGAGCGGCGCGTCAGTTTGAAAAGAAAAACCTTTTTTCGGATCTTCTATTTCCATTGATGAAAACCCGAGATCAACGAGAATTCCGGAAATATTTTTAAAATTATTTTGAAGGACTACGTCCTTTAAATCTCTATAATTTCCTCTGGTGGCAATTAACCGTGAACTTTCAATTCCCGCTTTCAAAACTTTTTGCTTAGCGACCAAAATCGCGTTCACGTCCATATCAATTCCCAGAACTCTTCCTCTTGGCGCGGTTTTTTTTAAAATTTCTATCGTATGTCCGCCGGCGCCCAAAGTGCAATCCACAAAATTCTGATTTGATTTTGGATCAAGAAATTTTATAACTTCGTTCAAAAGAACGGGAATGTGCTCGGACTTTTTTTCCATATTAGACTCCGAGCTCCCCTAACTGTTCGGCAATATCGCCGCTTGTTTTTTCCGTGCTGTTCTTATAGGTATTCCATTTCGCTTCGTCCCAGATTTCCAAACGATTATAAAGACCGGCGACGATAACATTTTTACCGAGGCCGGCGTATTTCCTTAGATAATCAGGCAAGACAACTCTTCCCTGTTTGTCCAAGGAAACGTCCATCGCTCCGGCGAGCATCAATCTTGAAAATGCCCGGGTGTTGGCGCGGCTGATCGGGAGCTTGGCTAATTTTTCCGCTAAAATTTTCCACTCGCCGTCAGTGTACAAAAAAAGGCAGTTGTCTAAACCTCTCGTCACAACTGCACCTTTATTAAGTTTATTTCTAAACTTAACCGGCACTGCCAGTCTTCCCTTCTCGTCTATTGTGTGGTTGTATTCTCCTATAAACATGGTCGTCAGAATAAAGTTTGCTTTTTGATAAAATTCATTCTCCGGCACTTAACTTTGTATCCAAACGGGCAACATGATGGAAGTGATTTAATATTTCGCGAAAGAAACAAAAGTGGAAGTCGGGGTTTTGGGTACTAATTGTTTGTTTGGTTTAGTGGAATTGGCGCGAAATGTCTTGGCCAATTAACTGCGAGACTGTTGTTTGAACTTTTGTTAAGGAATTCTGAAGTTTTCCTCAGGATCCTTAAGCTCAAATCAGTTTCGAGTTATCCACAAAGAACCATGTCTATCCCCACTTTTATCCACTTTTATATCTTATACTTCCATTTTACACCACTTTTCCAAACTTGTCAACCACTCAGTCAACCAAATTTTTTTCCTTTAAATAAAACAAAAAATTCATTTATGTGTATAAGTGAATTTTAAAATATTTTATTGTGCTTGTGGATAAGTATCAGTTATCTACAATTTCCACTTCTTCGGCTTTGTAATATTCGGCTCTTTGCCATAAGTCGGCAATACAAGCTTACCTTTTTTAGTCTTCATTATTTTTCCGTAACCTTTTTCCAAAAATTCTTTTTCCTTTCTAAATTCATCTTTTTTCAAACCGATAACCGGCACGCCAAGAAGATATCCAAAAGTGTTTGCTAAAACCACGCCCTGGCGCACGGCGGTAAAAGCTCCCGGACCGGAAACTATGAGTACTCCAAAAAGATCTTTTACCTTAACTCTCCCCTTCTTTAAAATTTTATCAACCGAAAATAATAGCTTATCTTTTTGGCTGCCAATTTTTTCTTTTACAATCTTTTCTCCGTCAAACAAAAAAACCGCCGACTCTTCCTCGGCTGCCGTATTGATAGCTAAAATTATTTTTTTATTTGTTAACTTCATTGATGAACAATAACAGGCGTGCCCTTTTCCGCCCATTCAAAAACTATTTCCGCGTTGGAAAGAGCAAGACGGACGCAGCCGTGCGAAACTCTTTTACCGAGATGGTTCACGCCTTCATAAACTATTCCCTTACTACTTTTCCAATATGGCAGGCCGTGGATTCCCGCGCCGCTTTTCGTAAACAGCATAAAATGCGGCATATACAGTGAGTAGGCATTAGAATACGCCACTTCCGATTTGGATAAAATTTTAAACGTCCCTAGCGGCGTCGGCATTTTTGTCGTGCCTGTCGAAACTAAATATTCTCCGATATTAAAACCATTTTCAAAAATTTTCATTTTTTGCTCGCTGATATCGATATCAATATATTTATACAAATCTGTCCGGCCGCTGGGCTCGGTTTTATTCGGCATGGCGACGATTTTATTTTCTCCATCGGAAAACTTCCCTACCCCGACCAACGTCCCCTTTCTCGAATTTTTATCAAAAGAAAAAAATTGATCTTTCAGGTTTCCTTCTCCGTCAAAAATTCTAACATGCGGCCCGCCGGTAAAGCCCGCTCCAAAAATAATTTCCTCTTCGCCCGCCTTGTCCAAGTTTCCCGTAGCGACATTTATTCCTCCGCGGAAGCCAACACCATAAGCCAAAAATTTTCTGACGAACTTTCCCTCTGAACTAAAAATCTGAACTTCAGGAATACTGCCCCGGCCTGGCGCAATAACAATTTCTTCGCCACCACCCGCAATTACATTTCCCGCGGCAACTCTAACTCCGCTCCACTTGTTTATTCCTGTCGGATTTATTTTAAACAAAGCTACTCCCAAATTATTGAAAACCTTAACTTCCGGCTCCTGCCCGGCCCCGCTTCCAACAATAATTTCTTCCTGGCCATCATTATTCAAATCTCCCGCGGCAAGACTTGCTCCAAATTCCAAACTTTTATCAAAAGCAAAAAATCCTTCGGAAATTTCCGACTTTCCGTAACCATCAAAAATTTTTATTTCCGCAGCGGCTCCTTCGGCCGGGGCGGCGTGCCGGGGATCGACGCTCCGGAGGGGGTCACGGTCACCGAGAAGCGTCGGTCGTCGTGCGCCGTGTCGTGGAACCGGTCGGTGCCCGTGCGCGCGGGCGCCGC
>JBMORR010000011.1:0-3856 GCA_049322595.1 Patescibacteria group bacterium
GTGAATGCAGGTAAAAAATATCTCCCGGATAAGCTTCGCGTCCCGGAGGGCGACGCAAGAGAAGAGAAATCTGGCGATATGCCGCGGCGTGCTTTGAAAGATCGTCGTAAATTACAAGCGCGTCTTTTCCTTGATCCATAAAAAATTCACCCATAGCGCAACCGGCATACGGCGCGATAAAAGAAAGTGAAGCGGGATCAGAAGCCCCCGCAGCAACAACGATCGTATGTTCCATGGCACCAAACTCTTCTAACTTTGCCACGAGTTTGGCAACCTTTGATTCTTTCTGGCCGACTGCCACATAAATGCAAACGCAATTTTTCCCCTTTTGATTTATAATCGTATCAATCGCAAGCGCGGTTTTACCAGTTTGACGATCGCCAATAATTAATTCTCTTTGTCCGCGTCCGATTGGAATCATTGAATCAATTGCCTTAATACCCGTTTGAAGAGGAGTAGAAACTTTTTGTCTCGTAATAACGCCGGGAGCAATCTTTTCAATCGGATAAAATTTACTTTCCTTTATTGCGCCCTTACCATCCAAGGGTTGCCCTAAAGAATTAACTACTCTACCAACTAAATTATCACCAACAGGAACTGATAAAATTCTGCCCGTGTTTTTAACAGTATCCCCTTCTTTAATATGAATATGTTCACCCAAAATCATGGCGCCGATAATATCCTCTTCAAGATTAAGAGCGACGCCAAAAACGGATTCTTCGCTTTTCTCGCGACTTACAAATTCAAGCATTTCTCCAGCCATACAATCCGAAAGTCCCGTGATTCTAGCTATTCCATCGCCGATCTCCGCAACTTTTCCTATTTTTTCCGTGCTGGAAGAAATTTTTGCTTCGGCAATTTGTTTTTTTAAATTTTCAATAATAAAGTTCGTGTCCGACATAAGATTATTTCACAGATAAATAATTTTTTAATATTTTAAATTTATTTTTTAAACTGTTGTCAAAAATTCTGTCTTCTGATTCAAGGATAAAACCGCCAATCAAGCTTGGATCAACTTCTTTTATGATATTTAATTTTTTAAATTTTTTCCCCAAAATATCCGGGGCGGCTTTTTCTATCTTCTCAATAACTTCGTCCTTAAGGGGCTCGGCGCTGCTTATTTTTAAATCCCCGATTTCCAAAGTTTGGTTAGTGTATTTTATAAAATAAGCAATGATCTGCGGAGCAAAACGAAGCGCATTATTTTTTACAAGTGTATTTATAAAATTATCTAAAATCTCATGCACCCTCTCTTTGGGAGCATCTTTTATTGCTTCGAATAACGCGACTGCGTATTGCTTAGGTTTTATTTTCATAAATCAACTATTTTTTATCAATTTCACGAAGAGTTTCTTCTATTAAACTTTTCTGTGTATTAATATTGATTGCCCTGCCAACAACTTTTTCAGCTGCGGCAACAACAAGCTCCACTGCTTCCTTTTTTACTTCTGCCATCATTTTTTCTTTTTCCTCAATCATTTGATTTTTTGCCACAACAATTAATTTTTCTACTTCAGTCTTTGTTTTAGCTTTCGCTTCCACGCTAGCTGCTTCAGCGCGCTTTTCCGCCTCTTCAATAATTTCTCTCGCTTCTTGTTTTGCTTTTTTGATTTCTTCGGCCTGAAGCTCTTTGGTTTTCTCTAACTCTACTCCGAGTTGTTCAGCATCGCGCAATCCTTTTTCAATTTTTTCTTTGCGCCCTTCAAGCATTTTCAAAAGGGGCTTGTATAAGAATTTATACAAAATCAAAACCAAGATCAAAAAATTAACAAGCTGGGCAATAAGTAACCGCCAATCAATTCCTAATTTATCCAATAGTTCCATATTTTTAATATATTAGTTTAGTTCAAAGTTTTAAGTCCGCGACATTTTTATGTCGTGGACTTTCTAACCGTGGACTAAACAAACTTAATGATTAGAGCCACGACAAGCGCGTAAATAGCAATAGCTTCGGTAAAGGCAATAGCCAAAATCATCGCGGTTTGGATTTTTGGCGCAGCTTCTGGATTCCGACCGATTGATTCCATTGCCTTGCCGGCTAATTTACCAATCGCCATAGCTGGGCTAAAAGCACCAAGAGCGATTGTAAGAGCAGCGGCGATAGCTTTCACGGCGTCTAAATTGCCGAGAAGGCCGGTCGCAATCTCTTTTGTTTCTTCAACAGCCATAATTTATATGACAGTCATCCACTTTCGACGGAAAAGGTTTATTTAACGTCGGCGATTTACTGTCTTTATGTTAATTATTTTAATTAATGTGCTTTATGTGTCTCGTGCTCTTCATGATCATGCTCTGTAACTGCCATTTTCAAAAATACCAGAGTTAACATTGCGAAAACTAAAGCTTGGACAAACCCCACAAAAAATTCCAGGAACAGAAATGGCAATGGTACAATGTAAGGAACAAGAAAGCTTACAACTGTAAGCAAAACTTCACCGGCAAAAATATTTCCGAACAACCGGAAGGAAAAAGAAACAAACTTCGCGCACTCCGCGATTAATTCCAAAACTCCGGCGAAGAAATTTATAAATCCATTAAAAGACGGAACCGGAACAAAACCATATTTTATTTTAAACAAACCCCCGAACGGCAAAAACTTTTTCCCATATTTCCAAAAACCAATCCCAATAATTCCAAAAATCTGAGTAGAAATTACTGATACGATAGCTATTGCTAAAGTAACATTTAAATCGGCGGAAGCCGAACGAATAAAAGGAACTAAAATAGTTTTACCATGATGTTCTTCCCAAATTCCGATTGAACCAAGTCCGGGAACAACCTCAACCCAATTGGATAGGATTACAAAAAGGAAAATCGTAAAAACAATCGGGAAAAACTTTCTGGCCTGTTTTCTATCACCCGTAATAGTTTCCATAAAATTCAGAGCACCTTCAAAAATTGCTTCAATAAAATTTTGCAAACCCCTTGGTACCTCTTTTATTTTTTTTCCAACAATAACCGCGACAATAACCAAAAATAAAATTATAACCCAAGCCACGAGCAGCGTATTCGTGACCGGAAAACTTCCAATATGAAAAATTGGCTCAGCGGCAAGAGAAATATTCATATTTTTTGATTTTCTTCTTTTTTATCATTATCCCCCGCTTCTTGTCCAAGAATTTTTATAGTTTTTGAATAGACTAAAAACGTTGAAGTAATTAAAGATAAAAAAATCCCCACAAGTAGAAGCCATGGCGATGTCTCAAATTTCTTATCTAAAAATCTACCTAATAATGCCAAGGCAATCAATGGAATAGCAATTGAATAACCGAGCTGCCACGCCAAAGAAAGAGTTGACCATGTTTCCTGATTTTTTTTATCATTTTTTTCCATAAAAATACAAAAATCCTTCGGAAACTTGACCCCATGAGGGGGTTCAAAGGTTATCCACAATTTAATAAAATTTTAATACATTTAAACTATTTTAAAGTAAAGTATTAAAAAGGTCAATACTTTTTAAATAAAAAAGGACTTACCCTCCGTAAGTCCTTGGCCTAATTCTCGTAGTGCGGCACGTCGCACCCAAGGGTGGCAAATCCTTTCCAGACCTGAACCGTTCGGAATCCGGCTCCAATCAGGATGGCACGAAAGTGATTTCGCCGCCTGTTCGAGGGCGGTTTCAAATCACCTCCGTAAGGGTTCAGACGCGCAACCCGCACCCAGATGCAGTCGCGATATGGCTGCAATACATGGGCAAGTTCCCGGGCATCATCATCGCTGTCGTTCACGCCTCGAATGAGCACATACTTGACCATGAGCGGGATCCCAGAGCGCCTGGCATACCTCGCTCCAAGATCAAGCAGGGTGCCAATGCTGTCTTGAACGGGCATGAATTTCTTGCGATTTTCATCAGTGG
>JBMORR010000012.1:0-3846 GCA_049322595.1 Patescibacteria group bacterium
TATTTTTAAAACTAAAACTTGATCCGGCCATAACAAGCGGACCGTTTGCGACAATCGTCAGGGACATTTCAAGCCTTTTGATTTACTTTTTAATCGCCTCCATATTCCTAAATATTCTTATTTAAAACACAGCTCCCTAAAAGAAGCTGTGTTTTATAAATTATCATTTACCATTTACTAGCAACAATATAATTCTTTAGGAGTTCCGTCGTCACTAATCTCCCCAAAGGGATTGCCAAACTCACGCACGTTGGCAATCATTTTTTTATTTGTTTCAGTTTCCGAATTTTTTGCATTTAATTTTGTCCTGATTTTTTTCATCATGGCGGGCAAATCAATTTTTGCCGGACAATTTTCCATGCAGGCAGAACAAAGTGTGCAAGAATAGCATCCCGATTCTTTGGCGCGCAAAAGTTCTACCATAAACGCCGACAAAATAATTCCCTTGCTTCCCAAATATTTATCTCCATATTTTATCCCGAGCTCATGATAGGCCGGACAAAAATTTAAACAAGCTCCGCAATTAATACAATATAATAATTCCTCAAAACCATTTTTTAACATCTCACTACGGCCATTATCGAGCAGTATCAAATAAACTTCTTTCGCGCCCTGGGCACCAACCACTAATTCATTCTGTATATCGGCAGTCTTTGATGGACCGGAAATTATGGAAACATAAACTGGCCAGTCTTGGCCCGTTCCCCAAACCGCAGCAGCACGGACAACTTTCATGGCATCTTCTATTGTCGGCACAATTTTTTCCCATCCGGAAATAATTATATGTTTATCTGGTAAACGCGAAACCAAAGAAATATTCCCTTCATTTTCCAAAACTATAATCCGGCCGTCAGAAGTTATAACATTTGCGCCGGTAATTCCCGCCCCGGCCGCGGTTATTTTTTCCCGCAAATATTTCCGGGCGAAAGCAGCAACACTTTTCGCATTCGGCGCTACTTCTTCCCCAAATTTTTCTTTTATAACTTTTACAATTTCTTCAGGCGTTAAATGGTATGCTGGAAAAACCGGATGCATATCGCGCGCGCCAAGAATACTCATAATAAAGTCTCCCAAATCAGTGCTTACCAACTTTTTACCCAAAATTTTATCTATCTCGATTTCATCGGCCGTCGAAGTTTTTGCCTTAACAATAACTTCATCATTAGCTGTTAAATCCTGCAAAATTTTCTGCGCCTCAGCCGTATCTTTCGCTTCAAAAACCTTGATTCCATTTTTTGTTAAACTTTCTACTGCCCGATGTCGCAAATTTTCCACATCACGAAAAGCGCCCTCTTTCATTTTTCTAAAATCATCACGAAATTTTTCCGGATCTAATCCTAAACCAGCCAAAGTTTTTTCTCGTTTGGCTTTATATTCAAAAAATACTTTCCAAATATTTTCTTTTACTTCTTCTGATAAAAATTCTTTTTGCATATTACATTAAATGAGAAAGTTCTTTAACATCAATGTCTTCTCCTTCTGAATTTTTTTTCAAATGCATATAACAAAGCGGGCATGGTGTGACTAAAATTTTTGCGCCCGTTTTCCTTGCCATAGCGATCCTATCTTTAGCAATTTTATCTGCCAACTCCGATTCATTAGACTGAACTCCTCCACCTCCGCCACAACAAAAACTTTGGTTGCGGCATAACTCCATCTCTTTCAAATCGTATCCTAAATTTTTAATAACTTCTCTTGGTGCTTCATAAACTCCCATCTGCCGCCCGAGATGACATGGATCATGATATGTTACCTCACCCTTCTGGCTTTCTGTCTTTTTGACTCTTTGATTTAAAACTTCTGTCGCATGCTCTACAATAATGTCCCATTTATCGCCAAGCACTTCAGGATAATACTTTTTAAAAATCATAAAACAAGCTGGGCAATGAGTAATAATTTTCCCAACTGAATGATCTTTAAAAACTTTTAAATTCTTTTCTGCCAAATTTTTAAAATCATCATTATATCCGGCTTTGAGCGAAGGCGAACCGCAGCAAACCTCAAGATCGGCAAGTTCGATAAAATCAACTCCCGCCTCACGTAAAATTCGCCTATAGTTTTCTACCAATTCTTTGGCAATAAACTTTGAAAGACAGCCTGGATAATATAGCGTGTTGCCCTTGAATATTTTTTTAAATATGCTCATAAATACAATTTATTTTATTTTTAAAATTTCACTCTTCTCTAGGGCCCTTTCTGCTAATTCAAGGCGATCCTTACTTTCCCCATACATTGTAAAAAGCACGTCTCCTTTTCTTACTCGGTCACCCATCACCTTATTTAAATAGATTCCCGCAATTTTGCAAGAGGGCGCTCCCAAAATTCGACAAACAGAAACAATAGCTTTATTATCAAAACTTATTATCTGGCCGTCAGTCTTTGCCTTAACTTTTAAAACTTTACTGCTTAAAATAACTTCTTCGGAATCAATATTTGCTTTCCCATCCTGAGCCTGAATAATTTCTTGCATCTTTTTCCAAGCCTTTCCGCTCCGCAATGCCTCAAAAGCCCGATCATACCCGTCTCCTTTTTTTGTAAAACCTACTAAATCTAAAAGTTCGCCGGCGAGTTCGAGAGCCTTTTCTTCCAAATCGAGTGGTCGATGCTCTTTGCGCTGTAAAACCCTCAAGACATCTCTGGCCTCAAGCGCAGGACCAATCCCGCGGCCAATTGGTTTTAGAGCTTCATTAATATTAACTTTTATTTTTATGCCAAACCGCTTGGCAAGATATTTCATCATTCTCTCAATTTTTTTTGCGTCGGAAACACGATGAATTTTGGCGGTAGGACCAACGGGCAAATCAATAACCAGATATTTTACTCCCATGGCTACCTTTTTAGCCATCACGGAAACAATCATTTTTGTATATGGCTCAAGAGACAAAGGATACGAAACTCTGATAATCCTGTCGTCAGCCGGCGCAATACGGGTCCCCCCACCCCAGGCAATGCACGCTCCGGTTTTTTTTACTATCTCTTTTATTTTTTTCATCGGAAAAGTTACGGACGCTAAAACTTCCATAGTGTCAGCCGTCCCCGCAGCCGAAGTAATCGCGCGCGAAGAAGTTTTGGGAATTTTCAAACCTAAACTCGCGATAATCGGGATTACAAGCATGGTCGTTCGATTTCCAGGTAAACCACCAACTGAGTGCTTGTCTACAATTTGCCCCGAAAGACGAAGCATATCTCCTGTTTCCGCCACAGATTTTGTAAGATAATAAAGCTCACGACTAGAAAATTTTCTGGCAAAACCAGAGGCAACAAAATAAGTTATTTCAATGTCGCCCAAAACATAATCGGCGATATCCTTTACAACCGCATACATTTCTTTATAGTTTAATTCTCCGCCTAAAAGTTTCTTTTTTATGGATTCAATTGAATTCGGCCTCTCAAGAAGCGTGATTTCAGCCATTTCCCCAGGTTTAAAAGAACGCCCTTGCCAAATTTCCTTGAAAAGGCCGACCTCACCTTCTTTTATCTTTGAAGCTGTATAATTGGCTGTCACCACGGTTTCCCTGCCGTCCCACTTTAATCTTAATTTGTCCCCAGTTCTAATGCCGTAAGCTTGAGCTTCTTTTTCTCGCAAAACCACAACCCACCGTCCACCGGTTTTAAAATCTAATTTTTTTATTTTAAAAAATGGCATAAAAAATTTTATCTTTTGCTCTATTCTACCATAAAAACAAAAAATCCCCTAATATAGAGGACCTTCTGGCGAGAGACAATCCACTGCTTTGCATGCAATTTTTGTTTTGCAAATCCCCCCTTGGGTGGATTTCTTACAATAGATTGCCCCTCACTTAATACTATAAACTATAAAAATTACGAGAAGATTAAGATGTTGCA
>JBMORR010000013.1:0-3681 GCA_049322595.1 Patescibacteria group bacterium
GTTCCAGATTTTTTTAAAAGAATGTGTTCTGGCTTAGACCAAACATTGCCTGATTTTTTTGAGATATAAATTCCTGTCACGTTATCAATAACTTGTTTTTCGGCCGGAATTCTAACATCGGGCGTAAAGAAAAAATAAAGTGTTTGTCCGTCAGATAAAATAAATGGGGAGTCTTCCGCGCCGGCAGTATTAATCGGAGCAGGCAAGGGAATGGGCTGTTCATATTCGGAAGAAAGTGATTTTACGGGATTGATATCTGTCTCTGGCGTAATTTTTACGGCATCAAGGGGAATTTTGCTTTCGCGGGAGGGTGATTCTTCTGGTGCGCCGCACCCCGCACCAATTAGGAGCGAGAAAACTATTAATATAAAAAATTTTTTCATATTAAGCGAACCGATAAAGAATAACAAGGGAAATAACCGCCAAAAAAATACCAAAAATTTCTATCGGCGAAATTTTTTCTTTAAAATAAAAAACACTGATTAGTGTTAGAAAAATAATTAAATTTACGGAATATAAAACAACGGCGGTTGAAAGTTTAAATTTTCGTAAAACAAAAAACCATCCCAGGGCGGTAATTGCATAAATTAAAGCGCCCAGCAAGAGCCATTTCCATCCAGAAAACGCTTGTTGAAGAGAGGAGTGTTTAATAAATGCATCAGCCAGGGCGGTAATTAAGCTCAGGCCAACTCCGATCGCCAGGGCCCAGATTATTGTCATATTTTTATTAAAGTTATTTTATACTTGACAAAAAAATAAAAAGTGATGTAATCTATTCAAGATAGGAGGATGGTAATGTCGACAAAAGGAGCAAGCGGGCTCGTAACAATACGGTCGGAAACGGGAGTTTTGATGAAGGTTGTTGCTGGTTGCGGCGGGCAGTTAGTAAAAGATGTTGCCGAGGCCCTGAGGGTTTCTTGGCCAGCTGATGCTATTCATGTTTACGAAATTGCGCGTGAAGTTGGTTTTGGCTGCGAGTGTCCGAGTAAGTGCCTGATCGTAGTGACAGAGTCGGGGATTGTGCTCGGCGGAAGAGAAAGGTCATTACCCGCTGTTTACCGCAAAACGTTCCATCAACCCAACTTCAATCCGAGACAACGCGACGGAGCTACCGACTTCATGGAAATCATTGATGTTGAGACTGGTTCCAAGAAATAAGTCTGCGCAGGAAAGCCATAAATCATCTTGCGCAGTTTTTTTATTTATCATTTTGTGTTATGATTCCTTAAAGAATTTTAGCAAAAATTAGACAAAAAGGCAATTTATGGATGATTTATTAAAGGATTTAAATCAGGCGCAAAAGGAAGCCGTTTCTCACGAAGATGGTCCACTTTTGATTGTGGCTGGTGCGGGAACGGGAAAAACGGCTGTGATTACCCGTCGTATTGCCTTTCTAATTTTAGAAAAGAAAATAAAACCTGATGAAATTTTAGCCCTGACTTTTACGGAAAAGGCGGCCGGGGAAATGGAGGAACGCGCCGATCAACTTTTGCCTTACGGATACGTTGATCTTTGGATTTCAACTTTTCATTCTTTTTGCGAAAAGATTTTAAAAGAACATGCGATTGATATTGGTTTGCCCGGAGATTTTAAATTATTAAATCAAACCGAGCAATGGCTCCTTGTGCGCCAGAATTTTGAGCGTTTTAATTTGGATTATTATCGGCCGCTCGGCAATCCGACAAAATTCATTCATTCGCTTTTAAAACATTTTAGCCGGGCAAAAGACGAAGAAATTTGGCCAGAGCAGTATTTAGATTATGCGGAAAATTTAAAATTAAATAAAGACAGCGCAATTGCCGAAGATAAAGATAGACTGCTCGAAGTTGCCTCGGCATACCACACATATCAACAATTACTTTTAGAAAATAATGCTTTGGATTTTGGTGATCTCATCAATTATACTTTAAAACTTTTTCGTACCCGTCCGGCTATTTTAGAAAAATACCGGCAAAAGTTTAAGTACATTTTGGTTGACGAGTTCCAAGACACGAATTGGGCGCAGTACGAATTGATAAAAATGCTTGCTGCTCCCAAAAATAATTTAACGGTTGTCGGCGACGATGACCAATCAATATATAAATTCCGTGGCGCGTCAATTTCGAACATTATGCAGTTTAAAAATGATTTTTTTGACTGTCGCGAGATTATTATTACCAATAATTATCGGACTAAACAAAATATTTTGGATTTGGCGTATAAATTTATTGTTCAGAATAATCCGAATCGGCTGGAGGCAAAACTCGGCATCGTAAAAAAGCTGGCAGCCAAACGTGATGGAGAGGGGATGGTAGAACACCTACATTATAAAACCGCTGATGCCGAAGCACGCGCCGTTGCGGAGAAAATTTTGGAATTGAAGAAAGGGTCTTCGGCAGACTTAGGGAATAAATTATCCTCCGACCGGAGCCGAGCGGAGTCGAAGGGCGATGTAAGCTGGCAGGATTTTGCGATTTTGGTCCGCGCCAACAATCAGGCGGAAATGTTTATGAGCGTATTGGACCAATATGGCATTCCGTATCATTTTTTAGCTTCGAGCGGGCTTTATGGGAAGCCGGTAATTTTAGATATCATTGCTTATTTAAAAACCCTGGATAATTATCATGAGTCAACCGCGCTTTATCGAGTTTTGAATATGTCGTTTGTAAACTTGGCGTACGATGATTTGGTAGCTTTAAATTTTTCTGTGCGAAAAAAGAATTGGTCGTTATATGAAGCAATGAAGCATGCTGCGGCGGTTGGGGTTTCGGATGATGGCCTACGGAAGATAAACAAAATTTTAGGCTTTATTGAACGGCATACGGCAATTGCCCGCGAGAGAGGGGCGAGTAAGGTAGTTTTTAAATTTTTAGAAGATTTTCAATATTTGGCAAATTTAACTAAGCGGTCGGAAAAAGGAGACTTACGTGCCGCGGAAGACATTGGCTATATAAATCAATTTTTAAAAAAGATAGAAGAGTTTGAAAGAGCAAATATAGATAAATCAGTAAAAAATTTTATGATGGGATTGGAGATGGCGCTTGAATCTGGCGAGGAGGGGTCACTCTCGGGGAGCTTTGACGAGGGGCCAGACACAGTAAAAATTTTGACCGTACACGGGGCGAAGGGTTTAGAATTCAAATATGTTTTTATCGTAAACTTGGTTGATTTACGCTTTCCTTCGACCGATCGCAAAGAACCGATCGAAATGCCGTCTGCTTTAGTTAAAGAAATTTTACCGGAAGGGGATATTCATCTCGAAGAAGAGCGTCGGCTTTTTTACGTGGCAATGACTCGCGCCCGCGATGGATTATTTTTAACTTCAGCTCTAGATTATGGCGGACAGCGCAAGAAAAAATTATCGAGGTTTTTGATGGAATTAGGTTTCGTTGAATCTGAGGCGAAGGCTCCAACTGGGCAGGTTTATTTTGATGAAGAAACGGTCAGCATGCTGAGTGGAAAAGTAGTTAAAAAATTTTGGTTACCGAGTAAATTCAGCTTTACGCAATTAAAGGCATTTGAAACCTGCCCCTTGCAATATAAATTTGCCCATGTCCTTGTTGTCCCGACGCGGGGGAAGTTTAATTTTAGTTTTGGAAAATCAATGCATGGGACTCTGTATAAATTTTTTGAACAAAGAGCAAAAAAAGAAAATAACAGACAAACGAATCTCTTTGACGGAAGCGCGAGCGGGGAAGCGAC
>JBMORR010000014.1:0-3634 GCA_049322595.1 Patescibacteria group bacterium
GTTATCGGATTTTTTGATTTTGAATGTCCTTACTCCCATGAAGCCTTCTCCGCGATGCGCGCGACAGAAAATCTTTATAGCGGAAAAATCAATTTTGTCTTTAGAAATTTCCCCTTAACCGACATCCATCAAAATTCCATGATCGCGGCGCAAGCTGGCGAATGTGCCCACGCCCAAGATAAATTTTGGCAGATGAGTGATAAAATCTTTAGCAATTTAAAACTTAGCAGAGAAAATTTTGAACTTTATGCTTCTGAAATTGGATTGGATAAAAGTCAATTTATAAAATGTTTGGATAGTTACCAGGGAGGAAAGGGCATCGTCCTGAAAGATGTTATGGACGGCCAAGCTTTAGGCGTTGTTGGAACCCCCACTTGGTTTATAAACGGGGAGAAAATTGAAGGCGTTCTTTCAGTTTCTGATTTCAAAAAAATCATTGATTTTTTCTCAGATCAAAAATAAAACTATGATTGAAATACGTTTACATGGGCGCGGTGGTCAAGGCACAGTCACGGCCGCAGAATTAATTGCCGAAGCAGCTTTTCTTGATGGAAAATTTTCGCAAGCTTTCCCCTCTTTTGGTATTGAACGACGCGGCGCGCCGGTCGAGGCATACGCCAGAATTTCCGACAAACAAATAACTCTCCATTCAAAAATTTATCAGCCGGACTACCTTATAATTCAAGACTCAACTTTAATAAATTTAAATGAGGTGAGGAAAGGAATTACGGCAAAAACTTTTATTATCATAAATACCGAAAAATCTCCAAGTGATTTTAAAAAATTTTTTGGGAAAAATAATATCCAAACTGTTCCCGCAACGCAAATTGCCCTCGCCATTCTTGGAAAACCAATTATCAACACGATTCTCCTTGGCGCTTTTGCGGGAGTTTGCGGTCTTTTGGATCCCATATCTCTAACCGCGGCCATTACCTCGCGTTTCAAAAAAGACGTTGCTGAAAAAAATATTAAGGCAATGAATACGGCTTATTGCCATTGCAGCAAAAACTCAAATTATTGTTTTACGGCGGAAAAATGCAAAATAAATGTAGACGGCGGACAAAAATTTTCTGTCTCCTGTTAACCAAAATATAATGCCAGACAAAAAAATAATTAACAATTTTAACAAACCCGGAACAACCGTTTCTAATAAAACTGGCTCTTGGCGGGTTTATTATCCAATTGTTGACCATGAGCTCTGTATTGGTTGCGGTACCTGCGATCGCGTTTGCCCAGAAGGAGTTTGTTTTAAAACTAACCAAAAAAACTCCAAGGGTTTAATTTTTTACGACAGCGATTTAGATTTTTGCAAGGGTTGCGGGCTTTGCGCTAAAGAATGCCCGGTTAAGGCCATTTCCATGCATTTTGAAGAAAAATAATTTATGAAAAAATTTCTAGAAGGTTCGCGGGCTATTGCCGAAACCATTAATCTCTGCCGCCCCGATGTAATAGCAATTTACCCCATTACGCCCCAAACCCATATTGTAGAAAATTTAGCGGAAATCAAGGTACAAGGCCTTGCTAAGTTTGAATATTTAAAAACTGAAAGTGAGATGGCCGCGGCCTCTGCTGTTTTAGGGGCTTCCGCTGCCGGAGCGAGAGTTTATACCGCGAGTGCTTCACAGGGATTGCTTCTGATGACCGAAGTTTTGTTTAATATTGCTGGCCTTAATCTTCCAGTCGTTATGACTTGCGCTAATCGGGCTGTTTCCGCTCCAATTAATATATGGAATGACCAACAGGACGCGATGACAATGCGCGACGCTGGGTGGATTATGTTTTTCGCCGAAGATAATCAGGAGGCCTCTGATCTTCATATCCAAGCTTATAAAATCTCCGAGAAATCTTGCCTCCCCGCCATGATTTGCGTGGATGGGTTTAGCTTAACTCACACTTTTGAACCAGTTGATATACCCGACCAAAAAATAGTGGATAAATTTTTACCTAAAAGAAATCTTACGTCCGGCCAATTTCTCAACACTAAAAATCCCGTAAGTCTTGGCGGAATTTCTACTCCTGAAAGCTATGTTCTCACCAGAAAACAACTTCATGAAAAATTAATAGCTAGTAAAAAATTAATTAAAGAAACGTCCGCTGAGTTTTATAAAATTTTTTCAAGAAAGAAAAAAGATAATGGACTGGTTGAATATGTCGGGCCCCAAAAACCTAAGCTCGTGATCATTGCAATGGGATCTATTTTGGGGACTATCAAAGCGACTATTTCAAAAGAAAAAATGGCTGGCGATATCGGCATTCTGAAAATAAAATGTTTCCGACCTTTCCCCGGCGAGGAAATTTCCAAAATAATTTTACAAATTAAACCGCGCCACGTCGCTGTTTTAGACAGATCGGTTTCGTTGGGCCAAAGTGGGATTCTTGCGAGCGAAATAAAAAATCTATGTCCAATCGGTATGGTCTCCAATTTTATTGTTGGTTTAGGAGGGAAAGATGTTACCCCGGAACATATTAAAAAAATCGTAAAACTGAGTCTCACTGATAAAACCTGCGCTACTCGTTTTTTTGCTTAATGATAAATTTAATTATATAATTTTATGCCAAATCTTGATAAAATTCTAAAAATTTTACCAAAAATATTTTTAGGAGTTTTGGTAGCACTTTTTGTTATTCAAGTAGTCGGTTTCTTTGTCATTTTTTATTTATCAAGCCAAGCCCTAAAATAAAAAATATGGCAAAAAAAACTGTAAAAATTTTTTTGCTGACAGCGCTTTCTATGACGCTGCTTTTTACGGCTCTTCCAACTTTAGCCCAAACAGAAGCAAACTCTCAGTGCTGGTCAAAATCTGATTGTATGACAAAAACCGGAAATTGCCAGGCTTGTTTTGAGTTGCAAAAAGTTACCTGCGGGGAAGGTCGAGGTTTTTGCTACGCTAAGCCTGTCCCCGCTACTCTGGAAATTTCTCTCGGCGGCTTAAACGAAGTTACCGACCCAGCCCAATATATTTCCAAACTATATGAATGGACAATTTCTGTTACAGGAATCTTAGCTGGCATTATGATTATGGTTGGCGGTCTTTTATACCTTACTGCTGGCGGCTCACCCGAACGAGTGGCAAACGCAAAAGACTTTATTGGCAATGCTCTAATAGGTTTAATCTTGGCTTTGTCATCTTACTTTTTATTGCAAACCGTCAACCCCGCTCTTCTTGATTTAAAATTTCCTAAAGTTCCCCTGGTTGCTCCGGCAGTAAAATTTACCCAGTTTTGTGAAGATTTAAAAGAAGCGGGAATTGAAGTTGAGCCCGAAGTTCCGGGCAAAACAATGTGTGGGGATTTAGGTATTCCTAAAACTTCAGACGAAAATGAAAATGTTCCTACTAAATGTACTTATAAAAAGTGCCAAAACGCCATTGAGGGCTGTATGCCTTGTACTGATCCAGATCCAATGGCCTGCCCTAGAACTGCCAACTGCTTTCCCTGCGCCGGAACAAGAATTGACGGTGTATTAACAGGAATAAAACCAGGAGTATTGGGGAATCCGTCTGATGTCCAGACACCTCGTCGTGCGGCCGGCAAAGAATTTTGCGCCAAAATTGATATCTTGGATCAAGGAAGTACAGACTACCGCTGCGAATTTGCCGATACTCCGGAAATTCTTGGTGAAGATGTTTGGACA
>JBMORR010000015.1:0-3505 GCA_049322595.1 Patescibacteria group bacterium
AATAGTATTGTTATAAATAGGGTAAGCGAAGCAACAAAATGTGGGGAGTTGTAGAGCGTGGAAAAGGTAAAGGCTTCAGGGACCCAAAGGTCCATGGGCCAGGCGGATGGACTGACGGAAAAAATTTTGGAAACTAGCCACACGACCCAACCGAGTCCGGAGAAAAAAATTAAAAAAAGAAAGCTAAGCTTTCTTTTTTTCTCTTCTGCGAAAAAATAGGAAACAAAAATATAGAGAACCGCCAAAAAAATTGGAATTAATAGAATTTTTGAAAGTTGATACGCCTCAAAACTTGAAAAGGAAAATATTTTGGCAAGCATTCCGACTCCGAGCCAGAAAGGATCAAAGATAAATCTTCCCTCATCTTCGGCGGTAAATAAATTTTTGAAAAGAAAGTGACCCTCCTTGACTTGTTCAATCCAAGAAAAATAAACTGGCGTATCAGCGTGATCAATAAGTTGGAAGCCAAGAAAAATATTTTCTTTTGGGGTAGAAAAAAATCCGAATAAGATCGGAAAAGAAATGACAATTATGAGTATTAAACTGATAAGCCCAACAAATTTCCATTCTTTAAAATTAATTTCAGGCATGGGATTTTTTCAGGCGCCAAATTTCTCTTAAGTATCCGAGAGAAACTTTTATAAAATTTACACGGCTCTTCCGGCCAATTTTTTTATGTTCAGTCCAAATAACAGGAATTTCTTTTATGAGATAATTTTGTTTTTCTGCCAAAATGAGCATTTCCGTATCAAAAAACCATTCATTGTTTTTTACTTTGGGTAAGATGGTTTCTACAGTTTTTTTATTTGCTGCTTTGAACCCGCATGGCGCGTCTTTAATTTTTGATTTTAATAAAAGACGCAAAAGAAAACGATATACCCGAGAAATAAATTTTCGCAGAATTGATCTTTTAATTTTGGAATTTTTGTGAAATCGGGAGCCAATAGCGAGGTCATAATTTTCTGTACCAACGGTAGAAATAAGTTGAGGCAGAGCGGAAATATCAGTTGCTAAATCCGCGTCCATAAAAACGTAAATGTCGGCATTATCATTCTCCCATGCCGAGCGAATAGCCCGCCCCTTTCCTTTTTGCGGAATGTGTAAATATTTTATATTTTTGAAATCTCTTTCCAGGCTTCTCCCAATCTCTCCGGTGCGGTCAGAAGAATTATTATCGGCAATAATGATTTTCCAATCGCCCGAAAGACTACTTTTCGAAAAATCATAAATCTTTTTGACGTTTTCTGCCAAAATGGATTCTTCATTATAGGCTGGGATGGCGATTGAGATTTTCATTGTTTAAAAGATTTTACTTTTCTGTCAATTTATAAATTTTACCCTCCTCATCTTTATAAACCATTTCAAAGTGACCGTCGCTCTTCAAATTATTTTCCAGAGCGATATGGTCTTTGTCCACAAAAACGTATTCAGAGCGGAAATCATTTTTAACAAATTCAGAAATATTTGGCCGCCTGCCTGTTGTAATATCAACCCAGATTTTGTGTAGGTCTTTATCATAATCATACATAAAAGTTGGGTCAAGGCCGGCAATGTAGTAATTATTGGTATTGTAATAAAAAAGCGCAGGAAAGTCATCCCAGTCATTATGAAAAATAATTGAGTTTTGGGGAGTATTGTTTTTTAACCATTCAGCTACGCCGCGGTATTTATAGATAGATCCTCCGGAAAGGTAAAGCTGTTTTATCGACCAAATATTTCGCGCGGAAGTAAACGGAACCATAAATAAAATGTATATAATGACAAGACTTGAAAAGACTTTTCTTTTTTGGCGCCAGGCATTAATGGTGGGTAGATATTTTTTTATTGAAGAAAGTGGTTGGCCCAGGATAAAAGCGGAGGCAAGCGTGGCAAAAGGAATAAAATATTCAACGTTGCGGCGGGAACGTAAAGTTAAGGCCAGAAAAAAAAGAGCAAGAAAAGCAAGGGTAAGAGTTTCGATTTTTGTTTTTGGATCTATTACGGAGGATTTTTCGCGGCTCGTAAAATTTTTAAGAAAATTTATGAAAATTACAGCGAAAGAAAGAATTAATAAAATAAAAATAAAAGAAGAATTAGCGATCAAATCGCCGAGGCCGTAAGGGTACCATTCCGCCCCTACGCCAATTTTGTCTTGGTAATTGATGACAGCAATTTTAATAATTTGTTGCCAATAGAAAAATAAATTTTTTGGAAAAAATGGATTGATAATTACGCCAGCCGCCAAGCCGCTAAAACAGGCGAAAAAAAGCTTAACGTTTTTTTTGGAAAAAATATTTTTAAAGAAATTTTTGATTAATGATTTTACGTTTTCAAAATTTTTGGTGACACTGATGAGAGATTCAGAAAAAATATAAAATAAGGTTAGAACCAAAATCAATGGCCAGCCGCCATAGGTCCAGACGTATATAAACGACAGAAAGAAAAGTGGCCAGATTTTTCTTTGGAAAATAAAATATAATCCAAAAAGTAAAATTGTAAGTGAGATTGCGGAGGCTTTGGCTAAATTTATTCTAAAAATAAAAGGGCTTGAAACGAGAAGAATTATCGAGTAAAGAAGTGCTCCGCGGATTTTGAATTTTTTTAAAAACCAATAAAAAACTAAAATTAAAACCGCAGCTGAAAGTGCGGTAAAAAGTTTTATCCCGACAAGCGGGTCAAAAAGAGTAACAAAAGGAATTAGGGCGACGTGGTATAAAAAATGATGGTCGGCAAAATTATCTTTTAGAACAGTAAATTGAAGCCAGGGAAAGTCGCGGACAATTCCTTGGTCGGGGATTAGAACCGCCATCTTCGCGTGGTAGAAAGAATCTGGATCGGGGAAAGTCGAAGAAATTTGAAAGTATGAAAAAAGAGAAAACGCGACGATGAAAAGTAAAAAGTATTTTAAGAGTTCATTTTTCCTCATCAATCAGTTTCCTCCTTTATAATTTTTAGCCAAGTTGTTTTTTGAAAAAATCTACCCAAGGAACGGGGGAGGGGTCAAGGTTATAATCCATTGCGAGATAAAAACTCAAATAACTTCCGAAAATTAACGTTTCAAAAGATTGGAGAAATTTAGTTTTTGATTTTGTAGAATATTCTACAAACCTAATTTTGTTTTTTACTAAAACATTTTTCAATATTTTGTATCTTTTTTGGTTGCGCGGGAGATAGAGGTTCGAATTTAAAAGAATAAAAAGAAGATTTTTTTTGTTAGTCGCCGGATTTTTCAAACCCTCCATCAAATGATGATTCAATTCTGGAAGTTCAAAATAAGTGGCAAAAGCTTTAGCATTTTCATTTATTTGGTTCGCCATGATATGGGAATTGCCCACCAAAAATTCTGAAGCAACGATAATGGGAATTTTATTTTTTAATTTTGCCGCGAAAGACTCGGCGTAGTTATCTTTGTTTTTGAGCGTCGCTAAGGTGTTTTTTATTTCTTTATTATCGACATTTAAAACACCACATTTTTCAAGAAGACCAATCTGTCCAAATATTGAGTATCCCAAACCCATGCGCGGTT
>JBMORR010000016.1:0-3501 GCA_049322595.1 Patescibacteria group bacterium
ATACACACAGGCGAAAGCCCGCTTGGCTGGATGGAAAAATCAAAATGGGACAGGGTCCAAGAAATTTTATTTGAGCAGGGAATTTTAAATAAAAAAATTGATATTAATGGTGCCTATACCAATGAATTCTTGGAAGAAAATTAATAACCGCGGGTATAAATGGCAAAATAATTCAAGGAAAATAATAATTAGTGTCTAGAAAAATTAAGGGATCATATGAAAATAGGTGTTAAGTTAATTTTGATAATTGGGCTTTTGACCGTAGTAAGTGTTGCGGCTAGCGGATTTGTTTATTATTTTTCCGCCCAGGAAGCGATAGACAAGAGAACAGAGGCGCAACTGCAAACCGCCGCCGTGTTAAAGGAAAGCCATATTCAGAGTTTTATTAATAGAGAAGTGGAAGAGATAGAGGCAATAGCGGCGGAAAAAATATTTATGGACAGCTTCAGCTATGAAAATATTAATCAAATCTTAGAAGAGAGGCTTCTCCATACCGAAAATTTTCTTGAATTATTTGTTCTTGATCAGAGCGGAAAAATTATCGTATCAACGGATGAAAGGCATGAAGGAAAAATTAAGTCTGGAGAAAGATATTTTATTGAGGGAAAAAAGAAGACATTTCTTCAGAATTTTTATTATGATATCGGCTTGCAGCAACCAACAATTGCCATTGCCACCCCAATAAGGGAAAGTGGGGGGGTAGTAATAGGCGTATTGGTGGGAAGACTTAATCTGGAAAGTATTTCCGATATCATGGTTGAAAGGTCTGGTTTGGGGGAAACCGGAGAAACAATTTTGGTTAATAAATTTAATTTATTGGTAAGTAGGTCTCGGTTTACGGAAGGGATTGAATTTAAAAAAGTAATTCATACAGAGGGAGTTAACGATTGTTTAAAAGGAAATAGTGGGTATAAACTCTACAATGATTATAGAGGGGTTCCCGTTATGAGTTTTTATAAATGGCTTCCTCAAAGCGACGTTTGTATAATATCTAAAATTGATCAAAACGAAGCATTTGAGCCAGTCAAAGAACTTACAATCATTGTTATTTTAGCGTGTCTTGGGATTATCATTTTATCCATTTTTCTAGCTTCCGCGCTAGCAAAAGCAATCAGCGGGCCGATAAAAAAATTGACATCCGCGGCCAAAATAATTTCCGAAGGAGATCTGACAAAACGGGTGGAAATAAAATCTAAAGATGAAATTGGACAGCTGGCGCTGACTTTTAACAAAATGGCCGAGCGCTTGGCTTCTTATACCGGCGAACTGGAAAGGAAAATAGCCGAAAGAACAAAGGAAATTAACGAAAAATTAAAAGAAATTATAGAAACCAATAGCAACCTTAAAGAAACTCAGGGAGCAATGTTGAATCTTCTTGAGGATGCGCGTATTTTAGAAGGAGAGTTAAGTAGGGAGAACTCCCGACTTAACGCGGTTCTCGCTTCTATGGGCGAGGGACTTTTTGTGGTAGATCAAAATCAGCAAGTTATGTTGATTAATCAAACCGCCGAGAGGATGTTGATGATAAAGGGGGGAGAAGTTATAGGTAAAAATATAAATACGCTATTTCAGGTTACCAGAAAAGAAGGAACAGTAGAAAAAAGTGACGATCAGATGGTTTGTGCGCTAACCAAAGGAGAGGCTTGCGTAACAAGGGCGGAAGATGAAATCTATCTAACGACCACGCAAGGAAAAAAATTTCCGATTTTTCAAATCTCCACTCCTCTTTATGATGAAGCGGGGAAAATTATCGGGGCGGTCATTGTTTTTAGAGATGTCTCCGAAAGGAAAAAACTTGACGAATCAAGAACCTCTTTTATCTCTATTGCTTCACATCAGCTTCGCACACCGCTCACTTCTATGCGCTGGTTTTCGGAAATGCTTATAGCCGGAGACGCGGGGGAAATAAATGATACGCAAAAAAAATTCGTGGAAAGAATATACCAGGGGACAGACAGGATGATTAATCTTGTGAACTTGCTTTTGCAGATCGCACGGGTTGAGGCTGGCCGCGTTAAAGTAGAGCCCGTGCCCATTAATTTCAAAAATCTTATACGGGGAGTTTCTTTAGCATTAAGATCTTCGATTAGCGGAAAGTCTCAAAAGCTTGAAGTTAAAATTAATCCTGATCCATTTCCCATTATTTCGATGGATCAGGAAGTGATTTGGCAGGTATTTCAAAATTTGCTTTCTAATGCCAGCCGATACGCTCCAGAAAAAAGTACAATCACAGTTTCTATAGAGAAAAAAGATGAGATGGCGGAGATCGCGGTAATTGACAAGGGGATTGGTATTCCCAAAGATTCACAGAGTAAAATTTTTGAAAAATTTTTCCGCGCGGATAACGCCTTAAAACTTGTTCCCGAAGGATCAGGGCTTGGGTTATCTTTGGTTAGGTCGCTTGTTGAGGGGTGGGGAGGAAAAATCTGGTTTGAATCCAAAGAAGGTGTGGGAACAACATTTTATTTTACTGTGCCCTTTTCGGGTATGAAGGCGAAAGAAGGAGAAGTAACCCTCGCGGTATAATTGCAAAATTATGATTTTAAAACATTTTTTAGATTATAGTTTTAATCCATACTCCCTGATTTTTTTTGTTGCGGCGATAGTCGGAGTATATGTTGCTTTTAGGGTAATCCAGCAGCGTAATAAATCCTGCGTTGTTAACTTATTTATTCTCCTTTTAATTCTTAGTATTTTATCTAATATCGCGCTCTTTTTTCAAAGCAATAGTCTTTCGGCTAAAAATTTTGAATTTTGGGGTTTTATCAATTTAACAGTTTCTGTTTTTGCCGCTCCCATTTTTTTATTTTTCGCCCTAATGTTTATTGGTAAGATTGCTTTTGTAAGAAATATAGTATTCTTTTTATTGGCATTACTGCCGCCCCTTATTTTTTTATTTTTATATTGGCAAACGGATCTCTTTATTTCTCATAATTTTAACTATGCCCAACTTGCTCCTTGGGGATATGTGCCGCTCGAAGGACCGCTTGAAATGGTTGGTTCTTTGTTTTTTGCCATATATTTTTGTCTTGGATATTCTCTAATAATTTTTCATTTCTTTAAAGAAAAAAACAAGAAAAACAGGCAGCCACTAAAAATAATGGTTATAGCGTTGTTCGTTCCCACTTTATTTATTCCGCTTTTTCAGGTTATTTTACCCCATTTTTTGGGTTTTCCAAGTTTTCCGGCATCGAGTGTCTTTGTCATGATAATGAGTATTATTATAGGTTATGCCTTGTCAAAATATAAATTGTCAATTTTTAATCTTGTTGATATCGCGCCAGAATTGATTGAGTCAATTCCAACTTCCTTTTTGGTTTTAGATGAAGATAAAAATATACGTTTTGTGAGCTCGCCGGCAGAAAAATTTTTAGGATACGGGGCGGGCGAAATTATTGGAAAAAATTTTTACAACTTCATTAAAAAGGAAAGCCGGGCAATTTATGAAAAAGAAACACTTAAAATATTGGAACACGAAAAAGAAGTAGAAATAGAAAATTT
>JBMORR010000017.1:0-3370 GCA_049322595.1 Patescibacteria group bacterium
TTTTAATTTTAAAGCCGGGCATTACGGGGCTTGCCCAGATTTCCGGTCGAGCAGATTTGGCCTTTGAAGAAGAAGTTAAAATTGACGTTTATTACATTGAGAATTGGTCATTAAAGTTAGATTTGTATATTTTGTTTAAAACTCCTTTGGTTGTTTTGTTTGGTAAGGGGGGAGTATAGGCTTATGAAGATTGCTTTAATCCATGATCATCTGACGCAAGACGGAGGAGCGGAGCGAGTACTTAGAGTTTTTCGGGAAATTTTTCCAGAAGCTCCGATTTATGCCTTGGTTTATGACAAGAAAAAAATGGGCAAAGAGTTTGACGGAAAAAACATTAAGACATCTTTTCTTCAAAAAATTCCCGGGGGAGTAAGAAATTTTAAATGGTTTTTACCCTTGATGCCGCTTGCTACAGAAAAGCATGAGTTAGACGATTATGATGTTGTGCTTTCAAGCTCTAGCGCGCTTTCAAAAGGAGTAATTACTCGTCCCGATGCTTTGCACATTTGTTATTGCCATACACCGACAAGATATTTATGGACAGACACACATCTTTATATAAAAGAATTATCTCATGGTTCGATTGTTAAAAAAGCCGTATCGTTGATGCTCCCAAAACTTAGAATGTGGGATCGGATGGCGGCTGATCGGGTTGATAAATTTGTTGCCAATTCCAAGACCGTGCAAAAAAGAATTTCTAAATATTATAGCCGCGATAGCGAAGTAATTTATCCGCCGGTTGGTGTTTCGGAATTTAAAGTTTTTCCCAATCAAGAAAATTATTATTTAGCTGGGGGTAGATTAGTTCCGTATAAAAGATTTGATTTAGTTGTTCAGGCTTTTAATAAACTTGGGATTCCTTTAAAAATTTTTGGCGAAGGCCCTGAGCTTAAAAAATTGAAAGAAATAGCTAAGTCTAACATTCAATTTTTGGGCAAGGTTTCCGACGAAGAAAAAAAGGAATTATATGGAAAGTCTTTGGCATTCATTCATCCGCAGGAAGAAGATTTTGGTCTGATGGTAATTGAGGCAATGGCTTCGGGACGCCCAGTTATTGCTTATCCAAAAGGCGGAGCTCAGGAGACCGTTATAGAAGGAAAAACAGGAACTTTTTTCCCGGATCAAAGCTGGGAATCACTCGCGCATACAATTATCAGATTTAAGCCAGAAGAATATCGACCAGAAGAAATTAGGGCGCACGCAGCGCAGTTTGATACAGTAGTTTTTAAAGAAAAAATGAAAAATTATATAGATAAAAATTGGCGGGAATACCAGGATAAATAATATGAATATCGGCATTGATATAAGGTCATTGCTTGAAAAAGAACGGAGTGGCGTTGGAGAGTACACATTCGAACTCTTAAACGCCATTTTTGATATTGATAGAGAAAATCAATATTATCTTTTTTATAATTCGTGGAAAAAAGTCGGGAATAATTTTTTGGCGGAATGGAGAAATTTTTCTAATGTTCATTTTTGCGGATTCAATTGGCCGAATAAATTATTGAATTTTTGTTTTAAATTTTTAGGATGGCCGAAGATTGATAAGTTATTGGTAAAAAAAAGTAAATTAGGCGATAAATTAGATTTATTTTTTATACCAAACTTAAATTTTATTTCCTTGTCAGACAACGTGAAAAAAGTTATCACCGTTCATGATTTATCCTTCGAAATCTTCCCCCGCTTCTTTTCTTGGAAAAGAAGATTATGGCATTGGTTTGTAAATCCGAAAAAATTGATTTCCGGAGCTGAAAAAATTATTGCTGTTTCGGAAAATACAAAGAGGGATTTGGTTGATTTATATAAAGTGACAGCAGAAAAAGTAGACGTAATCTATTCGGGCGTTACCAGTCGTGAAAATATTTTAGATGTTGACACAGTTAAACAAAAATATAATTTGCCGGAAAATTTTATTTTGTTTTTGGGAACGCTTGAGCCGCGGAAAAATGTGGAAGGATTAATTCGTTCATTCGAGTTGTTAAAAATAAATCAAAAATCAGAAGTTAAAAATTTAAAGTTATTAATTGTCGGCTCACGAGGTTGGCTTTACAAAAAAATTATGGCACGCGCGGTTAGAAGCTCCGAAAGAGGAGATATTCAATTTGTAAATTATATAAATTCAGAAGAAAAATCAGCTTTTTATAAACTGGCAAAAATTTTTGTTTACCCTTCTTTTTACGAAGGTTTTGGTTTTCCGCCGCTTGAAGCCGCGGCGGCCGGAACGCCGGTAATTATTAGTACGAACTCATCGTTTCCAGAAGTGATGGGCGGGGCGGCCTTGATGGTTGATCCGAATAATCCGGCAGAAATAGCAAAAATTATGGAGCAATGTTTAAGCGACGAAAATTTACGAGCAACTTTAATTGAAAAAGGAAGGGAAAAAGTAGAAAAATTCAATTGGGAGGGATGCGCTAGACAGGTATTGACAGCGTTAGAATAATAGTAAAATAATAAAAATCAGCCTTTTACTGAGGCGGTTTTTTTATTTCCATTTTTCTGCTATAATAATGTATATGAGAATAGGCATTGACGCGAGATTTTTTGGTCCAGTCGGTAAGGGTTTGGGAAGATATGTTGAAAGGTTGGTAGAAAATTTAGAAAAACTGGATAAAAACAATGAATACGTAATATTTTTGCGAAAAGAAAACTGGGATTATTACACTCCCAAATTTTCCAATTTTAAAAAAGTTTTGGCTGACTATAGGTGGTACAGTTTAAAGGAACAAATCATGATGCCACTCGTGATCTATCGGGAAAAATTAGATCTTGTTCATTTTCCTCATTTCAATATTCCTGTTTTTTGTCCGACAAAGCTTGTCGCAACGATCCATGATTTAATTTTGTTGCAATTCCCGACGCCGCGGGCGACAACGCTTGGGCCACTTCTTTATAAAATAAAATATTTAGCTTATCGCATAGTAATTGGCCTTGGCCTTCGGCGGGCAAAAAAAGTCATCACGGTTTCCGAATGCACAAAGAAGGAATTGGTAAAATTTTTCAAAATAAATCCGGGGAAAATCGAAGTAACTTATGAGGCTTGTGATGGAGTAGAGTATGGTCAACTGAAAATTCCCGAGAAAAAAAATTTGGTAAAATTTGGAATTACAAAGCCGTATTTGCTTTACGTCGGCAATGCATATCCACACAAAAATCTAGACGGACTTTTAAAAATTTTTCCCAGATTAAATTTGGATTGCCAGTTAGTTTTGGTCGGGAAAGAAGATTATTTTTATAAAAGAATGAAGGGGGAGATAAGAGGAACGCCGATTGAAAAAAGGGTCGTTTTTACTGAGTTTGTTTCCGAAGCAACTCTCGCCGATCTTTATCGAAACGCCCAACTTTATGTTTTTCCGTCTTTTGTTGAAGGATT
>JBMORR010000018.1:0-3237 GCA_049322595.1 Patescibacteria group bacterium
TAGAAGATTCAAAAATAAATTTCAAGGGTATGGCATGGCCCTGTTTTAATTGCGCTTCAACGCCGTTATTTAATGATTTCGCGTCAATTTTTATCGCGGTAAAATACCATTTATTAGAAATATAATCATCAAATAAATATTTTCCTTCTTCTGGAAAATTATAATTATTTTCTTTCAACCACTTAGTCAGAGCTTCTGGATCATCAGCTTCAAGAACCGTAATGTCATAGTATTCCACTTTTTTTGTTTCCAAAATCGCTACGCCAGATCCCGCGGCTTCCTCGTCAAATACCGCCCCGCTATACATTGGCATGGCTCGGTAATCATAAGTTGGCGCGGTTAATTTATTTAAAGAAACAAAAAGCTCGTCAGTTGATTTTGAAACCTCGGGACGAGAAGGAGTCGGGACAATCCAGCTAAAATTTTCCGCGTTACCGCGAAATGTGACCGAAAGAATCATTGTTTCTAAATTTCCGTCATGAAAAATGACGGCCTTTTGATCGGTTTCTTGCATCCAGTAATCTGGCGGGGGGAAAATTGCTCCGTCAGCGCTCGCAATCATTGGCGCGATCAAGAAAGACAGAATAGTCGCAAAAATAATTTTTTTCATAATTTAACAAATTAATATTTATATTATTTGTTAAGAATTAACCTTTTTGCCAATGCCGCCTTTAAAACATCGTCTATGTCTTTAGCAAAGATAAACCTCAAATCTTTTCTAACATTCGCGGGGATCTCCTCCAAATCTTTTTCATTATCTTTTGGCAAAATAATAGTTTTTAAATCCGCCCGATGGGCCGCCAAAACTTTTTCTTTCACTCCTCCGATTTCAAGCGCCCGACCACGAAGCGTTACTTCTCCGGTCATGCCAACATCTTTTTTCACTGGTCGTCCGGTTAAAACGGAAATTATTGCCGTTGCCATGGCCACACCCGCCGAAGGACCATCTTTTGGAATCGCTCCGGCCGGGACATGAATATGAATATCCGAATCTTTGTAAAACTTATCTTTAATGCCAAAAATTTTTGCCTGCGACCTCGCGTAAGAATAAGCTGCCTGCGCTGATTCTTGCATAACTTTGCCGAGTTGGCCGGTTAAAATCAGTTGACCTTTGCCCGGCATTTTTGTCGCTTCAATCAAAAGTATTTCACCGCCCGCTTGTGTCCAAGCCAAACCTGTTGAAACGCCAACTTCATCTTTTTTCTCGGCCATGGTCGTATGAAATTTCGCCGGACCCAAAAATTGATGAAGATCGGCAATACCAATCTTGTAATTTTTATCTTCTCCCTCGGCAATTTTTCTTGCCACTTTCCGACAAATCGCGGCGATTTCTCTTTCAAGTTCGCGAACTCCGGCCTCGCGCGTATACTCTCTAATAATTGCTCGCACGGCTGGTTCAGTGATAATAAGTTTTCCCCCGTTTTCCAGACCATTATCTTTCAATTGTTTAGGAATCAAGAAGTCTTCTGCAATATGAAATTTTTCTTCTTCAATATAGCCGGCAAACTCAATCATTTCCATTCTGTCACGAAGAGCTGGAGGAATTGTATCTAAAACATTGGCGGTTGTTATAAACATTACGTCCGACAAATCAAAGGGTACTTCAAGATAATGATCCGAAAAAGCATAATTTTGTTCCGGATCAAGCGCTTCAAGCAATGCAGCAGAAGGATCGCCACGGAAATCAGCTCCAACTTTATCAATTTCATCGAGCATAAAGACTGGATTCTTTGTTCCAGCTGTATTTATACCCTGAATAATTCTGCCAGGCAGAGCACCAACATAAGTCCGGCGGTGGCCGCGAATTTCCGCCTCGTCACGAATGCCGCCAAGCGACATCCTAAAAAATTTCCGGCCGAGCGCCTTGGCAATAGATTTTCCAATTGAAGTTTTACCAGTACCTGGCGGTCCGGAAAAACAAAGAATTGGTCCTTTAATTTTTCCGACTAATTTTTGCACCGCCAAATATTCCAAAATTCTTTCCTTAACTTTTTCCAAACCATAATGGTCCTCGTCTAAAATCTTTTTTGCTTTTTTAAGATCAACTTTACTTTCGCTTTTTTTATTCCAGGGAAGAGTTATCAACCAATCAAGATAGGTTCTGATATAAGAAATTTCCGGACTGAAAGACGGCATTTTTTCAAGGCGAGCCAACTCTTTTAAAGCCTGCTCCCTTGCCTCTTTTTCCATTCCCGCTTTTTGAATTTTTTCTTTTAATTCTTCATTTTCACTCCGTCCCCCGCTCATCCCCAATTCCTTTTCAATCGTTTTCATCTGCTCGCGCAAAAACATTTCTTTTTCCATTTTTCCTAATTCCTTTCCGGTTTCTGCCTGAATTTTTTGCGCCATGCGCAAAACTTTTAACTGCCGCCCGAGAGACTCTGCCAATTTTCCTAATTTATTTTCAATATTGTCGGCTTCAAGAATTGCTTGTTTTTCCTCAACTTTAAAATCTAAATTTATTGTCATCAAATCTGCTAATTCCCACGGATCGGTAATATTTAAAATTACCAAAAGTACATCAAAAGGAACTGTCGCGCCAAGCGAAACACATTCTTTAAACTGATTTATTAAACTATACATTAAGGCTTCAATCTTTTCGGTCTTTAAAACTTTTGGTTCTGGCGCCGGCTCTACTTTAACTTTGATAAAAGGATCGACGGATAAAAATTCAGTAATTCTGGCGCGCATCATTCCTTCAACTACAATTCGGACAGAGCCATCCGGTTGTTTGGTAATCTCTCTAATCTTGGCAAGCGTGCCAACGGAATAGAGATCATCTTTCGTAATTTTATCTCCCACGTCTTTTTTCTCCGCGACGCAAACCGCGATTTGATCATGCTGCATGGCATAATCAAGCGCTTTCAAAGTTTTTTCTTTTTTGACTATGAGCGTCAGAGCTACTCGCGGAAAAACGACAACATCAACAAGTGGAATTACTGCCAATTCTTTTTTTGCCTTAGAATCAAGTGTCCCAAAAAATTTTTCTGCCTCCATAAATATAAAAATATTCTTTAATATTTAATACGAAATTTTTATTTAAAAGGTAACGACGCTTGCTTCCCATGCAAACCGCGAGCCGCCCGTTTTCCTGCCGCTGTTAATTTTATTTCTTTTATAAACCACTTTTTCGGTGTCCGCATACCGTAGCCAATCAAAAAACCTTTGTCGATTAATCGCTCAAGCGATTTAGTGACAATATTTACTCTATCCTCCATCTTGGGCGGCCGCTTTTGT
>JBMORR010000019.1:0-3007 GCA_049322595.1 Patescibacteria group bacterium
TAAAGTGGAGAAAAAAGGTAGACGCGAGTGGGGCACTCAAAGTTATAAAAGATACTGATCGCACGGCCTCTTCCGGCGTTCTGGATATAAAAACAAAAAAATCCCCCATTGACCAAACCGCCATTGAAAACGCAAACAAAGCGTAAAGCTTATTTAATTTATTTTCCGGATCTTTTGAAAAAATATAATAGCCAATATACAAGTTTGAAAAAAATGCTACTAATGGCAAAAGAGCATACACCGTAATCATAATATAATTACTTAATATAGTTTTATATTTTTTCTTGTCCGCGCGCTTGCTGCGCTTCTTCTAATTTTTTCCTCAACTCTTCAATTTCTTTTTTTAACTCTACCATTTTTAACTCGCGGCCGATCATCAATTTATTCGTCCTCTCAAGATTTGAAATTTTTTCCCTCAATTCTTCAGAACTTATTTCCAACGAATGCTCAAGAAGAGTGCGGTCTTCGTCACAATTAAAATAAGTTTCACTAATCGACTTTAAAAATTCTTGAAATTGTGGCCCAAAAGAGGCCAATGACTCTTCTTTAAAAAACTTCTTTAATTGGCGCTGAAGCGTATTATGGTATGAGTCCATATGCGCGTTTTATATTTCCCCTAGCATAGTGATGGTCATGGTCTGATTATGCAACCGACCATGTTTTTCTTCGGCAGCGGCAGGGCAAATTTCTCCATAAGAATAAAATCCGATAATAGCCGTCTTCTCGCCGGTTACCGCGCGAACCGCTTCGACTTCTTCTTCTATGCGTTCTTTTAAAACCAATTTTCTCCCCACACAACTGACAAGAATGGCAAGCTCTGGTTCGACGCCATTAAAAAATTTAACGCTCATATTCGCCGCGCCGACGGAACCCTCAATTAAGCGGTCAAAGTTCGCCCTCATAAACTTTGCTTGCGTTCCTTCCGGCATGTCCCCGGCAAAAATCATGCTTTTTTCTTTTTCATCTACTGCCAAAAGTGTGCGAACAACCTCAAATTCTTTTCCCTCCTCATCTTTAAGACGCAAGCTCAGAGGAAAAAGCAAGCCCGAACCGGGTAAATCTTTAGCCTTATCTCCAAGATATTTTTTGTAAAGATCGAGCGCCGACTGATTATCGACTTCATACAAAACATTATCTTTTGATTTGGTTATAAGGCGCTCGGGTCCGAAAGTGTCCCATCCGCCGAGCGATCCATAACCAACCTTAAGCTTATCTCCATAAAAACCTATAGCAACTATTTTCCCGCTTGTTGGCGGTATATCAAGACCAACCAGTGTTTCTTTAAATTCGCTGCCGTCTCCGACAAGTCCACCCGTTACAGAAACATTGTTTGGTAATCCTTCGGTCAGTCCGCTTACTAAACTCGTTCCGTTTACCTTAAGACCATCGGAAAAAACTAAAACGTGCGTCAATCCCTCATCTTTCAAATCAGCGGCAAGTTTTTTGCCCGCTTCATAACCCTTATCGCCGTTGCCTACTTCGGTCTTAGAAAAACGAAGTTTAGTCTTTTCAAACAATATTGCGGCCAAAACAATAGAATCATCAGAAACCTCCACATCAGAAATTTCTCCGGCCGTCGAACACATAAGAACATTTGATTCCGGATACATCGCTTTTATTTCTTGAAAATATTTTTCGTCGCTCAAGAGAGCCCTACCCCCGAATGTTAAAACCAGCTGCGGCGCGCTCCCAAAAGTTTGCTCCTTTACTGCCACCCAGCCATTTTCCCGTGTCCATTTTTTTTGTTCGATTTTCATATGATTTGTTAAATTAATAGTATTTAGAAAAAATTTCAACTAGTTTCTATGTTTTTCAAATTATTTTCTTATTTTATCATTTTTATCCCTCGGCTGACCACATGAAGTTATGCACACTCTCTCTAAAACAACTCTATTGAATTTAATCGAGGTAGAATATTTTTATTTATTTTCCGATCAATTTCCAGATTTTTGCCTTTTCCATTTCCTCTGCTAAAAAATCTTCCAAGCCTTTAGTTTTAATCAAAATATGGCTGGCGCGCACTTGATTTATTTCGCCATTATCGTCTTTTATCTGCTCCGTAACTTTAACAATATGATAACCGTACTCGGTAAGAACTAAATCACTAACTTCTTCTACGTCTAAAGAAAAAGCGGCCACCTCAAATTCTGAAACCATGGTTCCTCTACCAAAATATCCCAAATCTCCCCCATCTTCCGCTGTTATATCCTCGCTATATTCTTTGGCTGAATCTTCAAAGCTCTTTTCTCCCGTCTTAATTTTGGCGAGAATATCTTCCGCCTTTTTCTTTACCTCCTGGTTTAATGTTTCGTCCTTAGAAATAGCTTCCTGTAATTTTTGCTGCACAAGAAATGGTTTTAAAACTTTTTCTTTAAATTCTTCAATACCCCAGCCGTATTGCTCTTCTAATGTTTTTTCAACGCTCTCCCTGGATTCGCTTTGATCTATAATATTCTTGATTTCTTTTTCCAAATCCTCGTCAGATATTTTTATGCCGTACTTTTTGGCTGATTGGTAAGAAAGTTCATTTTTTATAAGCCGATCCAAAACTTGTTTTTTTATTTCCTCGTCGCTTGGAAGCGCTGCGCCGAGATCCTCGCCTTGGCTCTCAAAAAAAGTCTTCAATGTCTCCACGTCATCAGCGTAATCGTAATATCTTACTAATCGCCAATTCACAAATGCCGCCGGGTACGGCGTGACTTTAGTAATTTTTGTAACAACTTCTCCTCTCCAGCCGAAACGGTAAATCCCAACGCCAAAAATAATAGCTGCTAAAATCAAAACGCCTAACGCGCCTATTCCAAGGCCAAGAAAAAACCTCTTTAATCCGCCCCCTTTAATACCTTCCGGCGATCCGTCCATAACAGTAGATTGCGGCTCAGTTTCCTTAATATCTATCTTATTTTCCTGATTTTCATGTAAATCCATATTTTTTAAGTTTTAATATTTAAGTTTTAAAAAAATAATTCCACCATTTTTTGGGGTTGCTGAGCATTCTGTCATCGGC